>JANOFA010000994.1:0-1014 GCA_031413355.1 Gemmatimonadota bacterium
CCGTCAACCGCGGCTTCCAGCCGGCCATTCCAGAGCATGCCGCGCCCCGCAGCGGCAAAGGCTTCCATCTCCCCACCCGCCGGGGCGGCCGGCCGCAATAGTCGCACCTCAAGGCCACCGAGGGAGACCGGGAGCGGAAAGGCAACGCGGACGCGATCGACTTCATCGTGATCGGGATAGTACTGTGACGCATCGAGCCGTTCGGAGCCGGTTGTTGCATCGATGACCTGCGGCTCGATCGTCGAGGCACCCTCGGCCCCGAGCGCGAACGGTTCCACACCGGACCCCTGGCGCGGGTGGCGCGAGCCCGGCGGGCCGACCAGCACATCGCGCCGGAAAAACGTGAGCTCCGCCTCGACAATCCCGGAACGCGGGCGAGCGGCGGGATTCCACAGCACCAGCCGGGGATCCATCGCCGCGCCTTCACGCGCATGATTCGGATCGTGCCCCGCCAGTCGGTGCACCGCCGAGCGGATCACCTCGGTCGTGGCGGCCTCGGCATCGGTCAGACGCACCGCCATGGCGTCGGCGACGGCATCGTGGCAACAGCCGCCGATAGTGTCGTGGAAGTGGCACTGGATCACTTCACGCCAAGCCTGAGTGAGGACCGAACCGCCGGTGGAGTGGGACGCGGCACCTGGGCCGTCGGCGACCGCAGCGAGGCACGCGAGCGGTTCTGCGATCCGTACGAGGTCAAGCTCGATCCGGCTGGTCCGTCGCTTGAGCGGCGCCCGGGTACCATGGACACCCTGCAGCGTCCAGGTGTAGCCGTAGGACCAGCGCTGCTCACCCTCCAGGCCGGCGATGTCATGCGCCTCACCGCGCGCGGCATCGAGAAAACGGTCGACTCGCGACCAGTGGAAGTCGCAGGCCCTGTCGATCGCAGCCAACCGATCACGCAGTCCGGCGAGCCATGGCGACGGGGCATGATGATCCGCCCCGACGAACAGCGCCACATGACGGGTCGCGGCGCGCGGCAGGAGCTGACCACGGACCCGGGACCACGCCTGCCTC
>JANOFA010000995.1:0-7675 GCA_031413355.1 Gemmatimonadota bacterium
CGCACCGCGAGGCCACCGAGGCTGATCGGCATCAGGCTGGCGACCTTGGCGAGCGGCCAGACCAGGAACCAGACGGCGAGCGGCACCTGGATGCCGATCGCTTCACCCAGTCCGCGATTCAGCAGCACGAAACTGGACTGAATCGCCAGCGAGAGGCCAAGTGCGAGCGCGGCCGTACCGGGATTGCGGGCCAGACGGCGGACGGCAACGAGACCACGGCCAATCTGCCGCCGGAACCTGGCGGGCCACCGCGCCAGCGGCCGACGCAGGATCAGCGGCAGGGACAGCCCGATCAGCCCCATGCCGACCAGCAGCCCGATCTGCAGCGCCTGACCCCACCAGCCCGGCAACGCACCACCGGCGGCGAGACCACCAATTCCGACCAGCAGCGACAGTCCCAGCATGTCGGTCAGCCGATCCAGCACGCCACCGAGAAACGCCGCCTCCGGTCGCCGGGTGAACCGCGTCGCGAGCATCGCCCGCAGGACGTCGCCACCGACGATGCTCGGCAGGCAGAGATTGGCGAACAGGCCGGCGGAGTAACACTGCACTGCGTCGCGGAAGCCGAGGTGGGCGTGCCCTGCATTCACGAAGAGACGCCACTTGACCACACTGAGTGCGTGCCCGGCGACAAAGCCGAGCCAGACGAGGACCCAGAGGCTGGGTGGCAGGCGCCGCACGGCGTCGCTCGCCTCGGCCCAGGGGACCAGCACGACGAGCAGCGCGAGCAGTCCGAGGCTGACGGTGACACGAAGCCAGAGCTTCATCGCCGCACCGCCGTCCGGGCGTTTTGGTCCGCGAGCATGCCGACGGACCAGACCAGCATCGCGCCGAGCAGGCCGAGCAGCGTCGTCTCGGAGAGATTGTCCTGCCAGATGTCATAGACCAGCTTGCCCAGGCCGATCGAGGCCAGGAACGCGCCGAGGGGAAGGAAGATCTTGAGCGGGTTTAAATAGACGATGACCCGGAGGACGAGCAGGGTGAAGTCGTAGGCGTGTCGTGCCCGGATCTTGGATTCCCCGAGCCGCGCGTGGTAGTTGATTGATTGGTACTGCACCGCATACCCGTTGCAGATCGAGGCGAGCGTGATCGTGGTGGTGAAAGAGAAGCCATCGGGCAGCAGGTGTTCGTAGCGCTCCACCAGGTCCTTGCGCATCAGCCGCAGCCCGGAATTGATGTCCGGGATATGCTGGCCGCTGAGATAGCTGGCGAGCCAGCGGATGAAGGCCTTGGCGGGGCGGCGGATGAGCGGAATATGCACCGTCGTGCCAGTGCGGGCGCCCACGACCATCGCGTGCCGTTCCGCACTGGCCAGCATGGCCGGAATCGCCTCGACGGGGTAGGTGCCGTCTGCGTCGGTGATCAGGATGTAGCCGTACTGCGCGTGGCGGATGCCCAGCTTGAGGCCGGCGCCATAGCCGCGGTTTCGGACGCGCCGAAGCACCCGGGCACCAGTCGTGTCGGCCTGCACCGCGGTGTCGTCCTTCGAGCCATCGTCCACCACGATGATCTCGTAGGTCCACCCGGTCGTCTTCAGGACGCGCTCGACGTCGCGCACCTGGCTCGCCACGTGCGCCCCCTCGTTGTACGCGGGGATCACCACGCTGACGGCTTGTGGCAAGGCCGGTCCGGCATCGTCCAGGATTTCTTCGATCATCAGGTTCTCCTCATTCGCCGGCGCCAGGCCGCGAGGCAAGCACGGCAATGTCGCCGCCATTCACGGTGCCGTGGAACACGGCCATCGTGTCGTAACGCTCCTGCAGCCACCCGGTCAGCTCCGGCGCGACCGATTGCAGCCGGATCGGAAAGGTGGTCAGCACCCAGGTGCGCGGATGCGTGGCGGCCTGGTTTTCGAGTTCACTGACAGAGCCGACCGCCGGCCAGTCGCGGGACAGCCACTGCTGCACCGGCAGGATGGTCAGATCGACCACGACCCGAGCGTCCGCGGGTGCCGCGTGCTGCTCGACATAGCGTACCGCGCTCTCGTAATCCTGCTTCGGTCCCCAGGCCCGTGGTGCCAGCACCAGGCCACCGAGGACCGCGAACGCACCGCCAACCAGCGCGAGCGTACGGCCCCTGTCGCCCGCGACGCGCTCACACAGGCTCACCGCACCCCGGACCCCGATGATCAGGGCGAATCCGCCGCTGAAGAAGAAGAACCGCGGCCACAGGTTGTGACGCAGGCCGACCACGACCACGACGGTTACCACTGCCGGCAGCAGGAACAGCGCGAGGGTCATGCGGTCGTGACGCCAGAACCAGCCGAGCCCGGCCAGGCCGACCACGGCGCCGAGTCCGAGTCCGGCGTACCCCCCGGGCACCGCACGGGCCAGCACCGCCTGCAGCTCGCCCACCAGCCACAGCGGACTCTTCCACACAATCGTTGCCGGCACGGCGGTCGTCGGATGCGGCTCACCGACCAGCGTGGGAATCAGGTTCGAGAGCACTGGGCCATAGCAGAGCGCGGCCAGAAGCCCCGCGCCGAGCAGGGCCGCGAAAGCCAGGCGCCCGCCGTGCGGCAGCCGGCGTCGCAGCACCAGCCAGATCAGTCCGTGCGCCGCGAGCAGAAAGGCGGCGGTGGAGTGGGTGTAGATGGACAGGCCCACGCTGCCGGCATACATGCCGGCCACCCCCCAGCCCGCCTCGCGGTCCTTGACCAGCCGACGGAACGCCTCGGTGCCGAAGAGCGCCCCCGCCAGCAGCCCGGAGTAGCCACGGGCGTTCTGGGAAAACCAGATGTGGGGTGCCGCCACGGCCAGCAGCGCCGCCAGGAGCAGCCCCTCCGCGGGACGCATCACCTGTCCGCCCAAGCGGGATATTCCCCAGACGCCTAACACACCGAACAGGACCGCGGGGAGCCGGAGCGCCGCCGCCGATTCTCCCAGCGCGGCCATGCTGCCATGCGCCAGCAGCGAGTAGAGCGGATGCTGGTTCTGGCTCGCGAACGTCGTGACGATCTGGGCGATGGGCAGCCGGGCATGCTCGACCAGTGTCTGGATCTCGTCGAACCAGAGCCCCTCGCCCAGCCGCACGAGACGGAGCGTCAGCGCAAGCGCCAGCACGACCAGGAGGCCGACCGTCATCCAGCGTGAAGCCGGCGGGTTGGCCGCAAGGGTCTCCGAAGCGGGCGGCGGGGCGATCGCGGGTGCGGCCATCGGCGGAGCGGCTACTGGGGCAGCCCGCCGCGCTGCCGTTCGGCGGCCGCGAGCCACTCGCGATACCACCCGATCGCTTCATCGAGGCCTTGGTCCAGCGTATAGCCCGGGTGCCAGTGCATCAGGCGGCGTGCCTTGGCGCAGTCGAGGTACTGCCGCTGGATCTCGTGACTCGCCTCGTTCTTGATGATCGGGGCGAGGTCGGTCCGGCCCAAGCGGGTCAGAATCGCCTGGACCATCTCCAGCACCGACATCGGGGTCTCGGTGCCGAAATTGAACGCCTGGCCGTGGAAGGCCGGGTCGTCCATCCGTTCCGCGAGAGCGAGGTACGCGCCGGCCGCGTCGCGCACGTAGAAGTAGTCGCGGATGAAGCTGCCATCGCTCCGGATCAGCGGACGCTGGTCCTGCAGTGCGGAACGGATGGTCCCCGGCACGAGCCGGTTGAAGTTGAGGTCGCCGCCACCGAACAGGTTGCCGCAGCGGGTGACCGCCACCGGCAGCCGGTAGGTGTGCCAGTAGGACAACGTGATCAGGTCAGCGCAGGATTTGGAAACGTCGTAGGGGAACCGCCCGATGAGCGGTGCATCCTCGGTGTAGGGCAGGACCGGGTGCTCGCCGTAGGCCTTGTCGCTCGAGGCGACGATGACCCGGCGCACCAGCTTGGAGCAGAGCCGGCAGGCTTCGAGCAGGTTCCACGTACCGGTGATGTTCGCCTCGAAGGTGGAGACTGGTGAGCGCGACGCCGTGCCCACGATCGTCTGGGCGCCGAGGTGCAGCACCGTCTCGATTTCATGTTCGTTGATGGCACGGAGCAGGAGTGGCGCATCCTCCAGCTCGCCGCGCACCACGATGATCCGGTCGAGCAGCCCGTGGGTGACCAGCCGGCTGGCGGGGACCCAGTCGCGCAGCAGCGCCACGACGTTGGCGCCCCGGGCGACGAGTTCCTGCACCGTCCACGAGCCGAGCAGGCCGCTTGCGCCGGTGACGAAGACATTGCGATTCTGCCAGAAACTCATGAGGTGCCCTTCCAGGGAGCGATCCCGTCGGCCCAGAGCTGCTCGAGAATCTGCTTCTCCCGGACGGTGTCCATCGGTTGCCAGAAGCCCTCGTGCCGATAGGCCATGAGCTGACCATCGCTGGCCAGGCGCGCGAGCGGCTCGCGCTCGAGACTGGTCTCCTCGCCGGCGATATAGTCGAGGACGCCGGGTTCGAAGACGAAGAAACCGCCGTTGATCCAGCCCTCACCGGTCTGCGGTTTCTCGGTGAACTGGCGCACCCGTTCACCTTCGAGCCCGAGATCGCCAAATCGCGCTGGCGGATGCACGGCGGTGACGGTGGCGAGCTTGCCGTGGGCCCGGTGAAACGCGAGCAGCGCGGTAATGTCGACGCTGCCCAGGCCATCGCCATAGGTCAGCATGAAGGGCTCGTTGCCGAGCATTTCGCGCAGCCGCAACAGGCGGCCGCCCGTCATCGTCTCCTGACCGGTGTCGATCACGCCCACACGCCAGTCCACCTGGGCCGGCCGGATCACGTCGGTCTTGCCGGTACGGAGGTCGACGAAGAAGTCGCTGTCCTGCGCATGATACCGGTGGAAATACTCCTTGATCATGTCGCCCTTGTAGCCGCAGGCCACCAGGAAATCCTTGTGGCCATGCCGGGCATACAGGCTCATGATGTGCCACAGGATCGGCCGTCCCCCGATTTCGACCATCGGCTTGGGGCGGGTCCCGGTTTCTTCGGCGAGGCGCGTGCCCTTCCCGCCGGCGAGGATGACGGTACGCATGCTCAGCAGACCAATGGTGTGGGGAGTGGCAGAATGAACTGGCCTCCGCGGGCGCGATACTCCGCCTGCTGGCGCATGATCTCCTCGGCGAAATTCCACGCCAGGATGAGGGTGTAGTCCGGCTGACGTTCCAGCAGCTCGGTGGCCGGCAGGATCGGCTGGTGCGTGCCGGGGATGTAGCGTCCGACTTTGTGCGGGCTCTTGTCCACGGTCCATGCCATGAGATCGGTCGTGATCCCGCAATAGTTGAGCTGGGTGTTGCCCTTGGCTGGCGCACCATAGCCGGCGACGGTCCGGCCCTCGGTCCTGAGCCGGGTCAGCAGTGCGCGGAGCGCTTCGCGCTGTCGGCTCACGTCCGCGGCGAACTGCCGGAATCGGGGCAGCGTGGTGAGCCCATCGGCCTGCTCCGCGGCAGCGAGCGCCTGGACAGCGGGCGCATGTTCGGGATGCCGCGCACGCTTCCCGGCGTACATCCGGACTGATCCACCATGGACCGGCACGTGGTCCACCCGGATAATGGACAGCCCGGCCCGCTCGGCGAGGCGCATGAGTGCGCTGATCGAGAAGTAGCAGAGATGCTCGTGATACACGGTGTCGTACTCCAGCCGGTCCACGAATTCACGAAGGTACGGCACCTCGGTGATCACCAATCCGTCCTCGGCGATCAGCGCGGCGGCGCCCCGCAGGAAGCCGACCGGTTCATCGACGTGGGCCAGGACGTTGTTGCCGATGACGGCTTTCGCGGGGCCATGCGAAGTCCGGATGACGGGTCCCGCGGCCTCGGTGAAGAAGTCTGTCACCGTCTCCACGCCCGCCGCCCGTGCCAGCTCGGCGATGTTGCGGGCTGGCTCCACCCCGAGGGTCCGCACGCCATGGTGCTGGAAACACCGCAAGAGGCTCCCGTCATTGCTGGCGACCTCGACGACCAGGTCCGTGGCGCGCATGCCGAGCAGCTCCACGACCGTCCGGGCGTAACCGACGTTATGCGCCGCGATAGTCTCCGAGGTGCCCGTGACGTAGATGTAGTCGCGGAACAAGAGCTCCGGGTCGATCACGTCGACCAGCTGGACCAGGCCACAGTCCTCGCACAGGTAGACTCCCATCGGGAAGAACGGCTCGCTGGTGAACTCCACCGGCGAGCGGGGCAGCGAGTTGGCGAGCGGCTGCGGGCCCAGGTCGATGAACTGGGTGAGGCGGAGGCCACCACAGGCGCGGCAATCCCGGCGCAGGTGATGGAGTCCGGCGGAGGTGGAGTGCATTGGAGGTGGAGTGGCCCTGGCCTACGGGACGGACCGTGGCACGGACGGGAGTGACGCCGTCACCGGCACGGTGGGGGCGGGCGGACGCCAGCGTCCGGTAAAGCGGGCCGCGAGCAGCGCCCCGAAGAACTCCACCATCGCCGACGGCCGCACGTGCGACGTGCCGGCGCCCCGCATCCGGGCAAAGATGTTGTACTCCATGATCGGTACCCCAAGGTAGTGCGCCTTGATCATGAGTTCCGGGTCGAGCAGCCAGCCCTTGCTGGTGAGCTGAAGCCGTGGAACGAGATCCCGGGGGAAGATCTTGGGACTTCCATTCAGATCAATGGATTGGAGGCGGGGCCACAGCAGTCGGACGAACAGATTGTAGGACACCGAGACCAGCTTCCGGTGCAGACCGTCCAGCCGAAATCGCCGGCGCACCTTGGCGATCACCGGCACGCCACCGGCGGCGGCGGCTTCGTACAATTGGACGACATCGGCGGGGTCCACCTGGCCGTCACAGGGAATGATGCCGACCCATGGCGCCACGGCATCCGGGAGCCCGGAGAGCACGCCGAAGCCATAGCCTTCGTTGACCTCGACCCTGTGCGGGGAAACCTCGGGGTACTGCTCCGCGAGCCCCCGGAGGATCTCGCCGGTCCGGTCCCGGGACCCGTTGTCCACCGCGATCAGCTGCAGCCGGAGTTCGGCGGCGCGAAACGCGCCGATCAGCTTGGTCGCGGTGTGGGTGACGATCGCCTCCTCGTTGTAGCAGGGCATCACGAGGGAGAGCACCGGCGCTCCAGAAGGCAGCGGCGCCTGAACGCTCATGCCGTGGCCATCCGCGCGGGCTGCGCCGCGATTTCGCGCCGCAGATCCCGTGCAAACATCGTCCGGGTGAATTTGCCGAGGCCCGAGGGGTGCTCACCAAAGGTCCGGATCCGGGTCAGGATGGCGGCCTTTTTCTCCGGATTCATCGTGGTTTCGAAGGCGATCTCCTCCGGCAGCCGGTACGACTCGAGCGGCCGCACTGCGCCATCCTGGTGCCACGTCTCCAGGTCATAGCGGGTGGTCCAGACTGGCGTCGCGTCGAGGGCCTGGTCGAAGGGCACGTGCAGCAGCACCGAGTGGAGATAGCTGGCGACGCTTCGGAGCGCCGCGTCGGTGTCGCCGGTGCATTCGGTGCCCAGCAGATCGCGGATGGTCGCTTCAAGGAACGTGATCGCCTCAGGGGTCACATAGAATCGACCCAGCATGGAGTACTTGCTCAGCAGGTTGCCGCCCAGGTCCCCGCTGACCAGCCCGGCGAAGTTGGCGGTGGCCCACGCGACACATGCCTCGGGCGTGTCGAACAGCTCGGCTTCGCTCTCCTGACGGAAGTCGGTCACCACCTTGAGGAAGGCCGCGGGCGACTCCGCCAGCCGCTCCTGCAGCCGCACGACGAGGTCGTAGGGCTTGATCCCGTGGTTCCGGGCGAACTGGAACGCCTCTTCGTA
>JANOFA010000996.1:0-3294 GCA_031413355.1 Gemmatimonadota bacterium
CCTCGGGCAGGCGCGTCGCGAGATGCGACTGAAGCGTCTCGCGATTCACTATGCCGACCACGTAGGCCACGAGGCGATCCTTGGCCGCGACGACGACCACCGCGTTCACGTCCGGATGATCGGCGACCGGCTCGGCCCGGCAGAGGTGTATGATCTGCGGATACGAGACCCAGGCGGGCGAGGGAATCAGCACCTTGTCCTTGGGACCGAAGAGCGTGAAGCAGGCGTTGAAGATCGACTGCTTCGAGCCGTTGCTGATGACGATCTGGTCGGGGTTGAGCGCGCGGCCGCCCGACATCAGCGACAGGTTCCGGGCGATGGCGGTGCGCAGCTCCACGATGCCAGCGTACGGCGGGTAGCGGGTGTAGCCCTTCTCGACGGCGGTGATCCCCGCCTCACCCACCAGCTTCGGCGTGTCGAAGTCGGGCTCCCCAAGGCTCAGGTCGACGATATCCTCCCCCGCAGCGCGGCGGCGCCTGGTTTCAGCGCTGATCGCGACGGTTTCGGAGGCTTTGAGATAGGCGAGATTGGAGGACAGACTGTCCGACATGCTGGGATCCGGCGCGGAGGTGAAGAGCAAGGGTGCCGGTGCACCGGCGACGCACGGCCGATTCCACCGATGATCATGACGGACCCATGGTCCGGGGCCGGGTAAAGTTTCCCGTCGTCCAACCGATGTCAACTGGCCCCAGTGCAACGGCTTGGTTACTTTGTGGCCTCGGTCACATCAGTACCGCTGTTTGACAATCGAGGACGGTCATGTCAGGACTTGTGGAGCTGCATCTCGCGCCCGCTATCGCGGGCGTGCTGGACTCATTGGGATACACCGCCGCCGACGCGGCGGTCCGGGATCAGGCCCCCGCAGCCGCGCGGGGCACCAACCTCGCGCTCGCGTGGCCCCCGGCCGCCTGTTACGCCACGCCAGCGCTCGCAGGACTGGTCAGTGCCCTCGCCCAGAGTTCACGCACCGCGCTCCTCCTGGCCCCTGAGCATGCGCTCGATGAATGGGCTGCGGTGCTGCTTCCGCTGGCCCAGGCCGCCTCGATTGCCACCCTCGTGTCCGCCACGCCCGCCCGCGCCACGCGCCGGCTCCGCGCCGGCCAGCTCCGACTCCTTCTCACCACACCCGCAGCCGCTCTCGCCCTGCTCGAGCGCAGCGCCCTGAAGGCCGATCAGCTCGGCCACGTGGTCCTGCTCTGGCCCGAGTGGTTCGAGGATGCCGAGCCGCTCGTGCCGCTGATGCAGGATGTATCGGCCGAGGCACAGCGGATCGTGGTGCTGGCGGAACCGCGCGAGGGACATCCGGTCATCGAGCGCTACGCGCGGAAGGCGCTGCTCACAGGGCCGCTCAGCCCGACCGGGGTGTTTGTCCCCCAGGCGCCGACGCTTCGCATGGTGCCTACCTCGTGGTCTGGCCGGGCGGCGGCGCTCGCCGGCCTGCTGGAAGCCGAAGATCCCTCCACCACGGTGATCTGGTGTGCCGACCGGACCGGCCTGGCCCAGGTCCGCACCACCCTCGCCGTGGCCGATCCTACCGTTACCGTGATGACAGGCGACGCGACGGCGGCGGCGTTGATCGTCGCGTGGGATATCCCCACCGCGGAGCGCCTGGCCCAGCTGCGCACCCAGGGCGACGTCGTCGTCCTCGCGCCATCGACGGCGGGCCGCTATCTCAATCGGATCGTGACCCGGCTGACGATTGTGGCAGTGCACGGCGGCGCCGATGCGGCCCGCAGTCGCGCGGCGACCCGGCGCGCGCGGGTGACGGCCGAACTGGAGCGGGGCGATCTCGACGGTGAACTGCTCGCGCTCGCGCCGCTGTTCGAGCGCTACGACCCGGCCCGGATCGCGGCGGCGCTGTACCGGATGAACGGAACGGCACCCCTCGCGCCCAGCGCCACGGCGCCGACCGCACTGCCGGCCCCGAGCGCGCCGGCGGTCCCGGCGGTGGCCCGGCTCTGGATCGGCATCGGCAAGAAGGATGGCGTGACACCCGCCGATATCGTCGGGACGCTGACCAAGGAACTTGGCCTCGATGGCGGTTCGGTGGGCAAGATCGAGATCCGGGAGATGTTCTCGCTGGTGGAAGTGCCGGCGGCTGGGGCGGATGAACTGGTGCGGCGGCTGACCGGCCGCACGATCCGGCGGAAGAAGGTGGTCGCGAAGCTGGATGGCGGGAGCGACCGGCCCGGGGGGAGTCGGCCGTCGGGGCGGCCTACCGGCGGTTCAAGAGGTCCTTCAAGCCCTTCCCCGCGCGGAAGGCCGGCGCAACGGAAGCCTTGATCGTCATGGCCCGCCCGGTCCGCGGATTGCGGGCGGTGCGGGCCTTGCGCTTGCGGGACTCGAAATTCCCGAAGCCGCTGATCTGAACCTTTCGACCGCGTCTCATTTCTCCGGCGATCAGCCCTTCCGTCCCGAACACCGCATCGACGATCCGGGCGGCCTCTGCCTTGGCGCAATCGAGCCGGGCGGCCAGCGCCTTGACCAGATCCTGCTTGTTCACGGGCAGCTCCATCGCGATCGCAACTGGGGGTGGAAAACGGGGGCGCAATATGGCCCCGGGTTCTCACGGACCGCAAGCCGCACCACCCGCTCGCTTGACCGCTCCCGTCGGCGGGCGTATCGTCTCCCCTCCCTTCTCCATCCTTTCACACATCGAGGCAGGCGGATGTATCACGGCTCGCGCCCCGGATGGATTGAAGTCATCACGGGCGTGATGTTCAGCGGCAAGAGCGAGGAACTGATCCGCCGGGTGCGGCGCAGCATCATTGCGCGGCGCAAGGTGCAGGTGTTCAAGTCGCACCTCGACGCCCGCTACGCCGGCCTCTACAGCGTCTCGACCCACGACGGCCGGGAGATCGAGGCGATGCCGGTGGACTCGGCGTCGGAGATCTTCCGGCTGGTGCGGCCGGACACCGAGGTGGTGGCGATCGACGAGGCCCAGTTCCTCGACAACGAGATCGTCATGGTCGCCAGCGCCCTCGCGGCGCGCGGAGTGCAGGTCCTGCTGGCCGGCACCGACACCAACTTCCGCGGCGAGGCCTTCGGCCCGATGGGCGAACTGCTCGCCATCGCGGAATCGGTGGACAAGCTGCAGGCGATCTGCGTCATCTGCGGTGACCTCGCCACCCGCAACCAGCGGCTGATGGACGGCAAGCCGGCGCGGTATGACTCACCCATTATCACTCTCGGCCACCAAGAAGTGTACGAGGCCAGATGTAGGCATTGCCATCGGGTGCCTCGAAAAGATGAGGACCAAACAGCTCTGCTCTAGTCGCCAGTGGACTCTAAGCA
>JANOFA010000997.1:0-6135 GCA_031413355.1 Gemmatimonadota bacterium
CATCGTCGCCGAGTGGATC
Organism: Gemmatimonadota bacterium; assembly: GCA_031413355.1. Lineage (GTDB taxonomy): Bacteria > Gemmatimonadota > Gemmatimonadetes > Gemmatimonadales > GWC2-71-9 > JADJOM01. The sequence continues at coordinate 20 of JANOFA010000997.1, forward strand.
TCGCTCAGGGCAACTCCTCCCCCGGTCACCTCCGCCTTGCGATAGCCCTCGTCGCCGGTCCAGGGGAGGGCACAGCGAGTCAGGAGATCGAGCAGAACCTGTCGGCGCTCACGCGGGAGCTGGGATATCGAAAGCGCCGGTTCGATACCAGCTTCGGCCAGCAGTACCTCCGCCAGGCGTGCGGGAAGCTGCTCCCGCACCACGGTGAGGACGGCCTGTGCGCCGCGCGCCTGCAGCCGGGTATCCCAGCCGGCCCGGTCCATTACTCCCCAGCGCACCCGGAGCTCTTCCCGCGCCCCACCGTCCTGCCGTGAACGCACCGCCACGTCCGAGATGTCCAGCACGGCAGGACCGCTGTATCCGCGGTGGGTGAACAGGAAGCCTCCCATGGCCGCGACGGGCTTGCCCTGACGCCTCCCCTCGATGAGAACGGTCAGGGAAATGCCCGCGAGGCCGGCGTGTAACGCCGGCTCCGCGGTCAGCGGAGTGAGGGCGGGATAGAGCGGATGCATGACGTGCCGCAGCCGCCGAGCGATGGCAAGCCCGGTGCCATCACTGCCGGTGGTGGGCACGGAGAGTCCGCCGGTGGCGAGCACGACCGCCGCGGCGCGAACGGGATCGGTACCCTCGAGCTGGATGCTCCAGCCACCCGGCGCCGGAGCGATGTCACGGACCAGCGCTCCGAATCGCAGGACGGCGCCCCGTTCTCGCGCTGCGCTCATCAACCGGTCGCGGACGTCTCTCGCCCGATTGGATCTTGGAAAGAGCTTGCCGGACTCCTCCTCGAGCTCCAGCGGCAGGTCGAGTTCATGCTCGAAAAAATGGTGCTGCTGCTCAAGCGGCCAGCCAGCGAGAATCTTGCGAAGCTGATTCGGAGAGGAGTCGGTGACGAACTGCCCAGGCGCGAGGGCCGACGGGAGAATGTTGCAGCGGCCGCCACCGGAGATGAGGATCTTGCGGCCGCCGTCCAGGGTGCGTTCCAGCAGCAGCACGGGGATACCGGTTCTCACGGCCGCAATCGCCGCCAGGCATCCCGCGGCTCCCCCACCGACGATCACCACCGGCAGCGCAGTCATGCGGGAATATGGAGCCTCGGCGCCGATGCTGACATATTCCCCGCGTCTGCGGTACCCCCGCTTCCGCCTGGAATCCCATGAAGACGATCATCGAACCGTTCCGAATCAAGTCGGTGGAGCCGATCCGGCTCACCACGCATGCGGAGCGCGAGGCGCGCCTGCAGGGAGCCGGCTACAACGTCTTCCAGCTCAAGTCGGAGGACGTCCTGATCGACCTCCTGACCGACAGCGGCACCTCGGCGATGAGCGCGTCCCAGTGGGCCGGCATCATGCGGGGCGATGAATCGTACGCCGGCAGTCCCTCCTTCTACCGCTTTGAAAAAGCGGTGCAGGACATCTTCGGCTTCAAGTATGTCTTCCCGACCCACCAGGGTCGGGCGGCCGAGCGGATCCTCTTTTCCACCCGGTGCAAGCCGGGCGACGTCGTGCCGAGCAATACCCACTTCGACACCACACGGGCCAACGTGGAATTCGCCGGGGCGCGTGCGGTCGACCTGGTCATTCCGGAAGGGCGCCAGCCGGCGACGCGGCACCCCTTCAAGGGCAACATGGATGTTCCGGCCCTCGAGCGGCTCATCGCCGAAGTGGGGCCGGAGAAGATTCCGCTCTGCATGCTGACGGTCACGAACAATTCCGGCGGCGGACAGCCGGTCTCGATGGCCAATGTGCGGGCGGTGAGCGCGGTCTGTCGCCGGCACGGCATCCCGCTCTATATCGACGCGTGCCGGTTTGCCGAGAACGCCTGGTTCATCAGGCAGCGCGAGGCGGGCTACGCCGACAGAGCGCCGATTGACATTGCGCGGGAGATGTTCGCACTCGCCGACGGCGCCACGATGTCCGCCAAGAAGGACGGAATGGTGAACATCGGCGGATTCATCGCGAGTAACGATGCCGAGGTGGCCCAGCAGGAGCGGAACCTGCTGATCCTGACTGAGGGCTTTCCGACCTACGGCGGACTCGCCGGCCGGGATCTCGAAGCGATCGCCCTGGGCCTGTATGAAGCGCTGGATGAGGACTATCTGCTGTATCGGATCACGTCGACCACCTATCTCGGGCGGCATATCGCCGACGCCGGAGTCCCGATCGTTGAGCCGCCGGGAGGGCACGCCGTCTACATCGACGCCGCCGCATTCTTTCCCCAGATCCCTCCGCTCGAGCTTCCCGGGCAGGCGCTGGTCGCTGAGCTGTATCGTGAGGCAGGGATCCGCACGGTGGAGATCGGGACGGTGATGTTCGGCCGGCGGGACGCCGCGACGGGAGTCGAGACCGCAGCCCAGATGGAGCTGGTTCGCCTGGCGATTCCACGCCGGGTGTACACCCAGAGCCACATCGACTACGTCGTCGAGGCGATCCTGAATGTGTATGCCCGGCGCGGCGAGGTTCGGGGTTACCGCTTTACCGAGCAGGCGCCGTATCTCCGGCACTTCACGGCGCGATTCGCGCCGCTGTAGGCGGTTGCCCCGGCGCCGGGGAATTCCGCTCCACGGCGCTTCGGCCGGACCGGGCGTTCAGGACTTTTTCCGATACAGCCCATCAAAGGCGACCTGCCACGTCTTCCCCTCGTCGTCCGATGATTCCCAGAGCTGGCGAACCGAGCCGTCGGCGTTCCGAAAGAAGGTCAGCCGCTGCTGTTGCGGCGTCCCGCCAGGCCCCGGGGCCACACCGGTAAACCGCATGACGCCGTCGGCGTAGCTCCCTGAGAGCCGCAGGATGCTGCCGAAGTTGTCGACCCAGACCTGGTTCCACAGCCCGGTGATGGGATCGAAGAAGTTGAAGCTCTGGCCGGTGTTCCCTCCACCCCCTATCCAGTGCTCGTGAATCAGGCACCCCGCCTCTTCACTCGTCACCAGGTTGGTGCCGACCACCTTGCCGGTGGGATCGGTGACGCTCCAGTCGCCCACCCAGAAATCGAACTGATGCGATTCGGCCCTGGGACATCCGGGGGAGGGGGCGCTGCCCTGCCCGGCAGCTTCGGCGACCACACCCACCAACAATCCGACAGCAAGGAGGGCGACACGTACGCGCATGAGATATGGCCTCTGAGAAAGTGGCGAGTGCAGTTGTCGGTGAAGGTCTACGCCTACGGGGGGGCGAACAGAAGAGTTGCACCGATGACTCGTCGCCATCAGCCATCAGCCGTCAGCCGTCAGCCATCAGCCATCAGCCGTCAGCCGTCAGCCGTCAGCCGTCAGAACTGGAAGTACAGAAAGGGGCTCGGCGCCGCAAATCGCAGCACACAGGCCAACGCGAGGAGAGCGAGTCCCACCGCGGCCAATCGGGTACGGGGAAAGCGAAGCTCCCAGCTGTTTGGCGAGAACCAGACAATCCCCAGCGCGGAGACGAGCAGCGGGTAGGCCAACGCCCCCAGCAGCCCGCCGTTGCCCCCTGCCCCGGAGGCGAATCCGGTCATGACGGCGAGCAGATGCGTCGCCTCGGCGAGGGAGGAGGAACGGAACAGCACCCAGCCCAGCATGACCAGGACGAAGGTCAGCAGCGCAGCGAGTGGCCCCGCGCGTGGCACCAGCGCGTGCCGGCGGCACCAGGCATGCCCCGCCAGCAGGAGGCCATGATAGAGCCCCCACAGTACAAACGTCCACGCGGCCCCGTGCCACAGCCCGCCGAGGAACATCACCAGCAGCAGGTTGCGCGCGGTGCGGCCGGCGCCATGCTCGGAGCCACCCAGCGGGATGTAGAGATAGTCCCGGAGCCAGAAGGAGAGCGACATGTGCCACCGGCGCCAGAACTCGGCGATGTTCGTCGCCCGATAGGGAGAATCGAAATTCTGCGGAAAACGGAAGCCGAGCAGAAAGGCCAGACCGACCGCCATGTCGCTGTAGCCACTGAAGTCGAAATAGATCTGCAGGGTGTATCCCAGCGTCGCGAGCCAGGCCTCGCCGCTGTCGAGCGACGCCCACTGCTGCCACAGGGGTGTCACGACCTGATCGGCCAGCGCATCGGCGAGCAGCACCTTCTTGGCCAGCCCGAGCACGAGGAACCAGAGTCCCAACACCCAGGCGGCTCGTTCCGGGCGAGGTGGGACTGCTTCGAGTTGCGGCGCCATGTCGGCGTAGCGAACGATGGGACCGGCGATCAGGTGGGGAAACATCGCCACGAACGCGGCGAACTCTAGAAATCCGCGCGCGGGCGCCAGTCGCCCGCGATAGATGTCGATGGTGTAGCTGATGGAGTTGAAGGTGTAGAACGAAATGCCGACTGGGAGCACGAGGTGGAGCAGCGGGAGGTCCATCGGCACACCAAGCAGCGCCCCGAGGCCGTTCAGCGTCCCGGTGAAGAAATCGAAATACTTGAACACTCCGAGAATGCCGAGGTTGAATGCGAGCAGCAGCACGAGGCAGGCCCGCCGGCGCACGCCGGCGCCACTCCGGGCCAGGTACCCTCCGGCGAGATAGTCGGCAGAGGTCGACAGCAGCATCAATGGGACGAAGCGCCAGTCCCACCAGCCGTAGAAGAGGTAACTCGTCAGCGTGAGCACACCGAGCCGCAGCCGTGTCCCGGGCAGCCACCACCACGTCGCCAGCGCCAGCGGCAGGAAGAGCAGACAGAAGACGTAGCTATTGAAGAGCACAGCCGCCGGGCCGGTTGAAGAGCGACTCGGTCAGCCGATCGGCGACCGGCGCAAGGAAGTGGAGGGCGTCCACGAACGCCGTCGAATCCGCGCCGATGTCGGGCAGCGCCTGACTGTCGAAGTAGCGGAGCGACCCTTCCCGCTCGAGGCGCCGCAACAGCAGGACAGTCTCCTCCGTGCGAGCGCGCCACGCCGTGGCCCGCGCGCCGCGCTCGAACGCCGGATGCACCGGCGGGATGAAGGCGATGATGCTGATCCCGGCCTGGCGGGCCTCGCGCGCGAAATCCTGCAGCACCCCGATGCGATCGGGATTGAGCTGATCGAACGACTCATAGCGACGCAGGATACCGGGGATGGAGCCAGCCACCTGCTCGGCGGAGCCGAAAGTCCCCCCCTGGAGCGCGGCCTCGATGCGGGGGTAGCGCTGGCGCCCGTCCGGCTCGATCACAGTCGACGGCACGCTGTCGGCATGCGCGACACGAGACCAGACCGAGCGGACCGCAGCGCTCACGTTCTGCCAGCCGAGCAGATCGGCGCCAAGGGAGGTGATGGGGTCGGGTGCGCTGGTGCCGGCGAATGGACCCAGCACGCGGCTCGTCTTGAGCCCGGGCAGCGGGCCGCCCGGTCCCTGCAGCATCTCGGGATCGACGCCGACGACCAGTGTCTGGAGGGGGTGGTGCGTCGCGCGCAGATACCGGAGGATCGCGAGCAGGTCGTCGGACGACGCGCCATTCACCGCGAAGTTGAACGCCGGCTCACCGGTGAGGCGTGAGAGGCAGCGCGGATCGATCGTCTTGGCGCGGGAGGAGCCAAGAATCAGCTGGGTGGGACGGGGAGCCCGCAGCCGGAGGAGCGCCGCCTTCTGGTCACGATCGGCGGTGAGGATGGGAGGAAGGAGGCGGGTGCCGAAGACCCCGAGCGGATCAACCAGCCAGCTGAGAAGTGCGGTTCCGCACAGGAGCAGCAGCAGCGTGAGAAAGAACCAGCGGACAAAGGCGCCATCCTGCGGCGAGGGATCGGGCGGCGCGTGGGGGTGGGTCATTAGCGGGGAAATGTAGCTGGCAGGTGGCAGCGAACAGGCGATAGGCGGTAGGCGGTAGGCGTTGGCGGTAGGCGGTAGGCGCGCCTCAACGTCGATTGCGTCTTGCCAACGGCCAACGGCTAAAGGCCAACGGCCATTGGCTGACGGCTGAAGGCTGCCACCCGACGGCTGATAACTCCCCCCCGATCTCGCTATATTCCCCGCCTCATGAGCCGGACCTATCTGGCCCTCCTGCATTACGATGGCCGCGCATTCGCCGGGTGGCAGCGGCAGCCGGACGTGCGCACCGTCCAAGGCGAGATCGAGCGGGTCCTGGAACGGCTCTGCGGATCGCGGATCGTGGCGAATGCCGCTGGCCGAACCGACGCCGGGGTGCACGCCACCGGAATGGGTGTCAGCCTGGAGCTGCCGG
>JANOFA010000998.1:0-1639 GCA_031413355.1 Gemmatimonadota bacterium
GCGAAGTGGCGAAGAAGCTGGCCGATGAAATCAAGGCAGGATTCGACCGGGTGCGGAAGACGCTGTGATCGACGAATCCCTTGCCGAACAAATCCGACAGCTCCGGAGCCAGCTGACGACGATCGACACTCAGCTGGCGCGAAGCGGCCAGACGCCGGATGGGCTGGAGGACCTCAAGCGCGCGGTCGACAATCTCCGGACCAGCGTCTGGGCGATTCTCTCCGCCTCGCGCTCCAGCAACTATCCCGGGTTCATCGTCCGCTTCCGGCTCCGGCGTGGCATCGACATCCTGCGCGCCATCGTGGCTGACTTCGACACCGAGGGCGGCAAGACGATGCATGCGGAACATTCCGAGATCCAGATCCTCATGCAGCAAGTCCACGAGCGGATCGGGCGCCTCAGCCCACCTGCCAGCTGATCCCGGCGATGCCGATCGACGGCGCCCACCTCACCGAGGCCGGCATCAGCATCGCCGCTGGACTGGGGCTGGCGGCGGCCTGCGGCTTCCGGGTGTTCGTCCCGCTGCTCATCGCCGGGGTGGCCGCCAGAATGGGCTACCTCCCGCTCGCTACCGGCTTTGCCTGGCTGGGCAGCTGGCCGGCCCTGGTGGGGCTCGTCGCCGCAACGGTGATCGAGATCGGCGCCTACTACATCCCGTGGCTGGATCACGCACTCGATACCGTCGCCACACCGGCGGCAGTGCTGGCCGGAATGCTCGCCTCCGCCTCGGTGCTCACCGACCTCCCCCCGCTGCTGAAGTGGACCGTCACACTCGTCGGCGGCGGCGGCCTCGCGGGCCTGATTCAGGGCGCGTCGGTGCTGCTCCGGCTCAAGTCGACCGCATTGACCGGCGGACTCGCCAACCCCGTGGTCTCGACCGGCGAGCTGATTGGCGCCACCGTCACCGCCCTGCTCGCCGTCATGATTCCCGTCGTCTGCCTGGTCGCTGTGGTAGTGCTCATCGTCCTGGCGTTCCGCGCGAGCGGGCGACTGATGTTCGGCCGGGGCACTGCACCTCCCGCCACCCCCGCCACGTAGGATTGCCCATGTCGTTCCCTGCTTGCCGGGTCGTCGTCTTTGCCCTGCTGACCCCCACACTCGGCAGCGCGCAGTCTACCCCAGCGACGAGCCCAGCCGCCGACAGCAGTTTCGCCGCCCTGAAGGCGCGCGGCGCGGTGGTGATGGGGGTGGGTCAGGACCTGTCGGAGCATGTCTTCGAAGATCTGCCGGATGGCGGTCGCATCGTCTACCGGATGCTGGATCCGGCGGACACAGTCGGCGCGGGCACGATTCGCCGCCACCTGCGATCCATCAGTGACAGCTTTGCGGTGGGGGTGTTTCGCGGACCGGCCGAGGTGCACGGAATCGAAGTCCCAGGGACGGCCGAGATGGCGCAACGGCGGGAAAGCATCAGGTACGCGGCGCACGACATCCCGTTGGGCGCCGAGCTCAGGATCAGCAGCGCGGACTCGAGCGCGATCGCTGCCGTCCACGCCTTCCTTGCGTTCCAGCGGATGGACCACCGGGCGGCCGGCCACGACCACATGCACCAGCCGTGATCCACTGCGGAGCTCCGGCGGGCGCCGGTTCCACTTCTCCTCGTTCAGCCGACGTTGTCGGTATCCATCTGGCCGGACAG
>JANOFA010000999.1:0-1068 GCA_031413355.1 Gemmatimonadota bacterium
GGGGCCTGGAATTGGGGGCGGGCGGTGCTAGCCCCGGGCGGCCCCCCCGTTGTCACTCCGGATGCGGGATCGGCAGCATCAGAGTGAACTTGAGCATCTGGTCCGGCACCCGGCTGAGGTCCGCTTCGGTGAGGTGCGGCGCCCGCGTCTCGATCGAGTGCCGCAGTTCGGCATTGAACGGCTTCTGGATCTCCAGCGCGCACGCCTCACAGAGGTAACCATCAAAGGTGCCGAAGAGCGTGAGCCGAACGGGTTGGCCGTCGCGCTCGAGGGCGGGATGGACATGACACGTCTGGCACAACATGGGGCGGCTCCGGGTGCAGGGTGGCGCTTCCGGCCTGGGGAAGCGGCAGCGCTCAAGACGAGTGGAGGCCGCCACAGGTTCCAGCCGGTGCTCCGGGCTCACCTCTGGATCCGCTCCGCGATCTGGCGGGCCATCTCCCGCGTCCCGACTACCGCCTCTCCCGGTTCCGCGATGTCCCCGGTCCGAAACCCCGCAGCGATCGTGGTGCTGATCGACCGATCGATCGCCGCGGCCGCGGCTCCCTCTCCCAGCCCGTGGCGCAGCAGCATGGCGGCGCTGGCAATGGTGCCAATCGGATTCGCCACGTCTTTTCCCGCGAGCGGCGGCGCGGAGCCATGGATCGGCTCGAACAGCCCCGGTCCGTCGCCCAGAGAGGCTGACGGGAGCAGCCCCAGGCTCCCGACCAGCACCGCAGCCTCATCGCTGAGGATGTCGCCGAAGAGGTTTTCGGTGAGGAGAACGTCGATTGATCCAGGATCGCTGACCAGCCGCATCGCCGCGTAGTCGACGTAGATGTGTTCCAGCGACACGTCGGGATATGCCTGCCCCATCTCCGTTACCACCGTCCGCCAGAGCTGGCTCGTCTCCAGCACATTCGCCTTGTCCACCGATAGCAGCCGCTTCCGTCGACCGCGCGCGGAAGTGAAGGCGACCCGTGCCACCCGTTCGATCTCCCCCCGGGTGTACCGCAGGGTATTGACCGCGTTCACCCCATCATTGCCCCGGGGCTCGCCGTAGTAGAGACCGCCGGTCAATTCGCGGAC
>JANOFA010001000.1:0-1358 GCA_031413355.1 Gemmatimonadota bacterium
CCGCTTTCAGTCTCGGCCACCGCGACGAGGCGTCCCGCGCTACTCGCCAGCCACGACGGCACGGTCTCCGCCAGCACCGAGGGTGATCGCGTCGAAACCGGTGCCGAGCCGGCCGGCGATGTCGTTGTGCGGTGTCGTCGCCGTCCCGTTGATGCCGCCCAGGATGCCGGTGTCGATGCTGTAGAAGTGCACCCCTGCACCGGTGTTCGGATAGGTGTAGCTGTTGTTGAGCGGAAGATTCCGCTGGTCGATACGATCAAGCCCCCAGGAGGGAGTGGGGGCCTGCGTCGCATCGAGGTTCACGATGCCGTTCTGCGAGATCAGGGCGACATTCGGATTCTTCTGGAGTCGCGCGATCGCCGCGTCCGAGAGGTCGGCCGCGAACCCGCGGACGGCGTGCTCGTACACGAACAGCATCCGGCCCGCCTCGCCCTTCACGATGCGGTTGGACTCACCCTGTACATCGCGCACCGAATTCTTGAACAGCACGATGTACTGGCCGGGAATCAACTGCGTGTTGGGGGCGCGTACCACTTCCAATGCTGGAGAGACCGGCGACATGTCGGAGCCGGTCGGGCTATCCGAACAGGCGGCGACGGCGAGCATGGTACACGCCAAGCCAAGCAACTTCTTCTGCATGCGACCTCCGTGGGGAGTGGAAAAATCGGCGCAGGGTTCCCCGTTTGATGGGGTTGGACCTGAACCGGCGGAACGACTTCAGTATGTTGGAGCAGGCGCGGATGAGCACCAGAGGAGTGACACCAGTAAGATGTCGAGAGTCTCACCTCCGGTCAATTGCCCAAAGTTGCTACAGGAGTGTGGCTTTCAAACCACTCCCTGTGGCGTAACTCCCTACACTTCATGCCATGAGCGACGATCCTGCAACCAGCACCGGCCTGCTTGACCTCGCGCCGGAGGAGGCCGCCGAGCGGCTGGAGGCTTGGGCAGTCACGGAATCGTTACCCGCGTACCGGGCGCGCCAGCTTCTTCCCCGGCTCTGGCAGCGGCCCATCGCGGCCTGGTCTGAGGCCACCGAGTTGCCGCAAGCCCTGCGGGAGCGACTGGAGCAACGCTGGCCGCTCCCACGCCTCACGCTCGACACCGAACAGCGCTCCCAGGACGGGACCCGCAAGTTCCTCTGGCGGCTTCAGGACGGGGAGGCGATCGAATCCGTCCTGATCCCCTCTGGCAGCCGCCGCACGCTCTGCATCTCGTCACAGGCGGGCTGTGCCCTCGGGTGCGTGTTCTGCGCCACCGGCCTGATGGGCTTCCGCCGCAACCTCCGTCCCTTCGAGATCGCCGGCCAGGTCCGCGAGCTGGTCCTCCGGGACCCGGCCGACAAGCCGACCAACATCGTA
>JANOFA010001001.1:0-7938 GCA_031413355.1 Gemmatimonadota bacterium
GTGAGACAGGTCACACGACCTCAAGCTCCACCGGGCCGGGCCGATATGAGAACAGAGAGGGCGACAGGACGTAGCTCTCACGGGCACACTTTCGACCGAATGCACATGCGACTTCGTAACACCACAGGCAATACGCAGGACGTGAATCGGCTTCATCGCCGGGGGGTCGGATGCACCCCGGAACGGACCGGACAAGGCTGACGGCGACCATCGCCGACCCAACGCCCCCGCGTCCAGCACCAGGACGCGGGGGCGTTGTCGTTGTGGGAGGCACGCAGCAGTGATGGATCGTCGGGCTCAAGGAGGGGAACCATGACACGGGCGCTGGGTGTGGTGGCGGCGGGAGTGGCGGTGCTGCTGAGCGGGGCCAAGGACGAGCGCCCCGCGCCGGTCGCGGCGCCGGAGGTGCGTCAGATCGCGGATGTGAGCCTGCGGGATGTCGCCGTCGCCGTCTATGATCCCGTGCGTCCGGTGATCTACTACAACCCCGTGCTGCTGGGCCGTCTCGGCCCGGAGCTGACGACCTTCTTCATTGCGCATGAGCAGGCGCACATCGCCCTGCGGCATACCCGCGCTGGCGCCCTGGGCACCGGCATCGACCAGCGGAATCGCGCCCTGCAGCAGAAGGAGCTGGCCGCCGACTGCCTGGCGACGCGTACGCTGGGGGCAGAGCGCCGAGCGGTCTCGCAGGCCGCAGTCCGGTTCTTTTCGCGGATGGGCACGACACAGTACGACAACGAACACCCCACCGGCGCCACCCGCGCCGCCAACATCCTGAGCTGCCTTCCGACCGAGGCCAGGTAGAGTCGACCCGGTTCACTCCCCGCCCGCTCCGGCCCCCGCCAGCTCCGTCTCATCCAGCATCTGGCGCACCCGCGAGGTCAGCAGGGCGGCGGTGAAGGGCTTCTGCAGGAACGCCGAGTCACGGTCCAGCAGGATGCGCTGCTCGAGCGCGGTCGCCGCGTAGCCCGACATGTAGATGCGACGCATCCCCGGGCGCTCCAGCGCCAACCGCTCGGCCAGCTCGGGACCGCTCATCCCCGGCATTACCACATCGGTCAGCAGCAGGTGGATGTGGCCCAGCCGGGCGCGCGACAGCGCCAGGGCGGCCTCGCCCGTTGGCGCGGAGAGCACGGCGTAACCACGATGCTCCAGCACGCGGCGCGTCAGGTTCCGGACCGCTTCCTCATCCTCCACCAGCAGCACCGTCTCCGACCCGCCCCGCGCCGTTTCCACCGGGACGACGGGCACCGGTGTGACCGCCTCGCCCACCGCCTGTGGCAGGTCGACCACGAAGGTGCTGCCCTGCCCCTCGGCGCTGGTGACTCTGATCGTTCCGCCACTCTCCTGCACAATCCCGTACGCCGTGGCGAGACCGAGCCCGGTGCCCTTCCCCACTTCCTTGGTGGTGAAGAACGGCTCGAAAAGATGGGCGCGGACCTCCTCCGACATCCCCTGGCCGTTATCCACCACCCATATCCGGACACCAGCCCCGGTCTCGAGCTTCACATTTTGAGTTTCGATCAGGAGACGCCCACCCCGCGGCATCGCATCCCGGGCATTCACCGCAAGGTTGAGCAGCACCTGCTCCAGCTGCACCGGATCAGCCCGCACCGGCCCCAGATCAAAGGCGAGGCGGGTGACCAGTTCGATGTCCTCCCCGATGGTACGGCGCAACAGCCTGGCGATCCCGGCGACGATGGTGTTGAGGTCCACCACCCGAGGCTCCAGCACCTGCTTGCGGCTAAAGGCAAGCAACTGCTGCGTGAGCGCGGCGGCGCGAGTGCCGGCGGCGCTGATTTCCATGAGGTCGTCGAAGAGCGGGTCCGCGGGGTGCACCCGGCGCAGCGCGAGGTCGGCATGACCCAGCACCGACGTGAGCAGGTTGTTGAAATCGTGAGCAACCCCGCCAGCCAGCCGGCCCACCGCCTCGAGCTTCATGGCGTGGCGCAGATGATCCTCGCTGCGGAGCAGGGCGGCTTGCGCGTCGCGGAGCCCGGTGACATCCATCATCGCCCCGAACAGGTGCACGGCCGCGCCAACCGCGTTCCGTTCAATCCGGGCGCGGTCCAGCACCAGGGCATAGCTGCCATCCTTCCGCCGGACCCGGTACTCGTCGCGCCACATCGCGGCGGTGCCGGTCAGCACCTCATGGAAGTGCACCGCCATCCGTTCGCGGTCCTCCGGATGCACCAACTCCACCCAGGCCGCCTCGCCGTGAGGAATCTCGGCAGGGAGATAACCCAGCACGCTGGTGAGGCTCTCGCTCCACCAGTCGCGCTGCTGCACGATATCCCATTCCCAGATGATGTCGTTGGTGATGGTGGCGAGACTGCGGAAGCGCGCCTCACTGGTACGCAGCGCCTCAAGCGTACGGGTGCGCTCGATCGCCATGGCCACCTGGCTCGACACAAATTCGAGAATCGCCAGCTCGCTGGCCGCGTAGCGATCGCCGGGGAGATAGCTCTGGATGGCGAGCACACCAATCGTGCGTCCGGCGACGGTGAGCGGAGCCCCCATCCAGTCGCTGGGCACGGCGCCAACCGGCGTCAGTCCCGCCTGCGATGGCTCCTCCCCCGGCACGATCGCACTCATCCGGAGCGAGCGACCGTGGCGGATGATCCACTCGGTGTAGCCCTGCCGCAGGGGTCGGGGGTCGGGCCGGGTCTCGCACTCGTCGACATAATACGGGTAAGAAATCTCATTGCGTGCCACGTCATGGAGAGCGATGTAGAGATTGCGCGCCGGCATCAGCTCGCCCACGATGCCATGGATGGCGCCGTAGAGCTGTGGCAGGTCGCCAGCCGCCAGCGCCGCCTGGGAAATCCGGTGGGTGGCGTGCTCCAGTCGCTCCGCCCGCTTGCGGGCCGTGATGTCCTGCAGCGCCCCGACCGTCCCCCGCACCGCGCCCTCGGCGTCAAGCAGCGGCCACGACACGAGTTCGACCTCAAGCCGTCGGCCATCCTTCCGCACCCGCTCGGTCTCGCGCCGCAGCGGAACTTGCTCCCTGAGCACCGTCCGCCGGATTTCCTCAAACTCTTCATGGCGTTCTGGCGGGACAATTGGCAGCGGCGCGCCGAGCACCGCAGATTTGCTCCAGCCAAAGAGCCGCTCCGCCCCCTCGTTCCATCCGACGACTCTCCCCGAGAGATCGAGCGTGATGATCGCAAAGGGGGAGGCCTCAGTGAGTGCGTGATATGCCACGTCCGCCTCACGCTCCAACCGGCGGGCGCGGTGTTGCTCCGCCGCACTCGCGGCCACCACGAGACCGGTCACCGCCAGCGAGAGATGCAGTGCCCCGAGAAAGACGACGCTTCCCGACCCTTCCCCCGGGGCGAAGGCGCCGTGGCCCGACCAGACGGCCATGACCGATGTGCCGTAGGCCAGCAGCGAGGTCAGCGTCGCGGCGCGCGACCCCAGGCGCAGCGCGGCCCAAATCACGAGCGGATACGCCGGCAGGGCGTACAGCGGCTGGGACAGTCCGGCCAGCAGCAGTGACCCTGCCAACCCCAGGGCGATACCCCCGACATCGCGCCACCCACCGGGCGAGGCGAGACGCGGACCGGGCGCCAGCCAGGTGAGCAGCACCGGGGCGAGGACCGCCAGGCTGCCGATGTCGCCCAGATACCAGGCAAATAGGAGTTTGAGCTGCACACCAGCAGGGACCTCAGAACTCAACCACAGCCCGACAGCTCCGAAGGTGGCGTTGACGATGGGCGCGGCGAGCACGCCGACGAGCAGGTAGCGGAGGGTGCCGTCGAGGCGCTCGAAGGTGGGAGAAAATCGCTCGGCGCGACGCAGGTACACCGCCGGCACGACCAGGGCAGCGGTGCTGCCAAGCCCAAGGAGGAGGGCCCCTAATCCGGATAGTCCATGGCCCTGGTTGTGATAGGTGACCGACAACGCAACGGCCGGCCAGTAGCGCGGGCCGGCCAGCAGCAGGATGGCGAAGGCGATGCCCAATGGTGGCCACAGTGGCGAGACGGCGCCGTGGAATCTGGCGAGCTCGAGTCCAAGGCGGGCGCCCAGCAGACAGGCCGCCGCCGCCAGAACCAGGCCGGCGAGATAGCGGAGGGCACCAGAGATGGTCACGCGGGCACGGCCTCGGCCTGGGGCATCGCGACGCGCTGGTAGGTCCACAGCCGCATCATGCCGATGAACGCTTCGGCGAGCGAAGGATCGAAATCGACGCCGCTCCGCTCCTCCATGTAGTTGAGCGCGACCTCCGTCGCCCAGGCCTCGCGATACGGCCGCGCGGTGCACAGCGCGTCGAAGACGTCGCAGACGTGCACCAGCCGGCTGGCGAAGTGGGTGTCGCGCTCATAGCGGAACCGCGGATAGCCATGCCCGTTCAGCAGGATATGGTGCTCGTAGGCGACGGTGGCGGCGAGATCGAGATTCTTTTCCCGGGCCAGGATGAGGCGCGCCCCATCGACCGGGTGGCGCCGCAGCACGCCCAGTTCCTGATCGGTCAGCGCACCCTTCTTGACCAGAATCTCCTTGGGCACGCGGATCTTGCCCAGATCGTGCAGCAGCCCCGCGAGCCCGAACTCCCGCACGTCCTTGGCCGCGAGGCCGATATACTCCGCCAGCGCCATGCTCAGCACGGCGACGTTGGTCGCGTGGGTGGTGGTGTACTGGTCGTAGTTCTTGAGCTGCAGGAGCGGCAGCATCATCCGGCTCTGGCTGTGCATGGCCAGCGAGAGGGAGCGCACCACGGCGTTGGCTTCGGCGAGCGGCAGCGACTCGGTGTTTTCGACCTCCGAGTGGAGCCACGCCACCGTCTCGATTTCGTCATCGAGGGTATACGGGACGCTGCTGCTCTCAGCCACCTCGACGGAGACATCGGCCGTCGCGCCGCGGATACTGATGGTGCCGAAGCGGATGCTCGGGCGCCGCATCTGGCGGATCTCGCTGGTATCCGGGTCCGGTGCGGCATTCGCCAGCTGGTGGTGAATCTCGAGCAGAAAGGCACCCAGGTCTTCGCGGGTCGCGTCACGGTCGAACTCGACCCGCTGCACACCGGATCGCGCCAGGCGGCGGGCCCAGTCCCAGGCCTTCACATCGCGCATCGCCTGCTGGCGGTAGAGCACCTCGTCTTCGAGGAACGAGAAGTTGGGTGCGGGATCGAGGCGCTGGAGCGACTCGAGCTGTTCCCACGCCTGGTCCAGAGTACGCTGGCGCGCCGGATGCCCCGGGCCGTAGAGATTCGTGGCCGAGAGGGCCTGGCCGAGGGCGGTCAGGAACCGGACGGGATCGCTCATGCCTCCTCCACAGCGCCGGTGGCGGCACGCTGGATCAGGGGATCTTCGCTTTCTTGCGCCAGCTGCAGGACCAGCTGGGCGTTGGGGTCCTGGCGGAAGCTGCGCGCGAGACACCCTAGAATCGCCAGCAGCTCGAGCGACCGGGGGACCAGCCGGCGACGACGGAACCAGCCCTGCTTGGTGAGGGCGTGTTCCACCATCCAGTCGCGGGTGGCCCGGGTGCGAATGGTCCCGAGGACGCGGATCGCGAGGACGCGAACCTCGACCTGGAGCCGGCGATCATTCAGCAGCGTCCACACCCGCCCCGCGCCCGCGGGGGGGCACCCATCGAGCGCGGCGGCCAGGCCGATGCGCACGTTGGCATCGTCGTCATCCCCCAGCGACGCGAGGATCGCTTCATCGCGCAGGACCGTCGTGCGGAGCATCAGCTTGATCGCCTCGCGCCGGACCCGTGGGTCATCGGCCTCGACAAAGGTGGTGGGATTGAACTCCGGCGGCAGCTCGGGCAGCGAGCCCAGCAGCGCGAGCAAGTTGCGCTGCACGAACCAGGGCGAGCCGGGCAGCCGTTCCACCAGCATCGAGCCGATCGCGGGGCCGAGCTTGCCGAGACGGGTGAGCAGGCGGCGGCGCATGGCGCGGGAGTCCGCCACTTCCAGCGTCTCGAGCATCGGCTCGGCGGCGGTCATGCCCATCCGATCGAGCAGCCGCTCCACCACCTCGGTATCGCGCGGCTCGTTGTTGAGCAGGATGCGCATGTTGGACGCGGTCGCGAGGTGGATCCAGATCTGCTCGACGATGTCTTCCGCCACGCGACCGTCATCCACCAATGCCACGACCTGGGACGCCTCACCCTCACGCACCAGCTCCTCCAGCGCGGTCCACACCGTGTCACCCACCGTATCGGTCTCCAACGACATCTGGATCAGGCGGATTGCTTCGGTGGGATGCATCTCGGTCTTGGCAGGCTGTCCGAGCGGATTGCGGGCGAGCCGCTCCAGCATCTTGGTGTACGGTGCCGGGTTGGGATCGTCGAGCGTCCAGCGGTCGACCATCTGTCGCACCGCCTCGCGCAGGGCGAGGTCGGCCTCTTCGCGCACCGACTGATTGCCCTTCTCCGCCTGAAACGCCAGCTTGGTGAGGAGCCGCAGCATCTGTTGCGGGATGGCCTGCTGGTTGGCATCCGAGACGGCGCGCAGCAGCGTGAGCGTCGCACCGGCGGGGAGCACCATCGCCGCGTCCACCACGAGCCGGCGACGCTGGGCCAGGTCGGCCCCGAGCGTCGCCAGCTCCTTGAGTGCGTCGCCGGTGAGGTGGTTGAGCAGCGTCCCCAGCTTTTCCTTGATGGCGATCGCCTCGGCCCCATGCGCCATGCGCAGTTCCTTCGACAGGCCGAGCAGGTAGCTCACGACCTTCCGGGCCTGCTCCGGATCCCGCAGCTTCTGGTTGAGCGCCCGCGCGATCGCACGAGGATCGGTGTGCAGTTCGGGAGCGCCTTCCCGGGCGATGGCCGCGGCGGCCAGCCCCATCCACAACCGGCTGGCTGAGCTGTCGACGTGGGCCTGCTCGCCAAGCAGCGCGGCGCCATCCGCATCAGTCGTCAACTCCAGCTTGTCATACGCCGGCGGCAGCAGGCGGACATGATCCCACATCGTGTCATACTTCTCGAGGTCCGTCCCGAGAGGATGGAGGCGGGAATCGGTGGCGAGCGCGGCGAAGAGCTGCTGTACCTCCTCGCGGCTGACGCCGGGGGTGAACTTGATCGCGCCGAGCTGGTGGCGATGCAGCTTGGCCGCGAACTCGCGCAGCACCGGGTTGTCGGGATCGGTGGCGAAACCCTCGAGCAGCAGCTGGTTGCGGGCCACGCCGAGCAGGAGAAACGGGCGGTTGACCAGGACGACATTCAGGTGCTGGGCCGAGGCCTCGACGGCGGAGCCGAGCAGCGGATGGCCTGGGGGGTAGGTCGTGACTTTGTGGAGGGCAATAGCGAACAGCGGGAGAAAGACCGCGACATCGCGCGGGAGGACCGCGCGTTCCTGATCAGGGGAGGCGGTCGCGAGTTCGGCCACGCAGCTCGAGGGAGTGGGGGTGCCTCAAAGCTAAGGCGCTGCGGTGGGGCCGGAAAGGGGAGGGGCGGCTCGGGCCAGGGGCCCGGTCACTTGGCGCGGTCGAGATACTCCCCGGTGGTCGGATTGACCCGGACCTTTTCGCCGTTGTTGATGAACTCGGGGACGTTGATCGTCACGCCGTTGTCCAGCCTGGCCGGCTTGTAGGACGAGGACTTGGTCGCGGTCTTCATCGCGGGGGTGGTATCGACCACTTCGAGGACCAGGGCGTTGGGCAGCTGGATCCCGATTGGGCGGCCGTTGAAGAACTCGGCGATGATCTTCATGCCCGAGGCCATCCATGGCGCCGCGTCGCCCAGATCCTCTTTATCGACCTCGAGCTGGTCGTAGTTGTCGGTGTTCATGAAGTGGTAGGTGTCGCCGCCGGCGTACATGTACTCCAGGGTGTGGGTCTCGAGATCGGCGACCTGCACCGTGTCGGTGGAGCGGAACCGGTGCTCGAACTGGGTCCCGGTGCGCAGCTTCCGGAGCTTGGCCTGAACCATTGCCCGCAGGTTGCCCGGCGTGTGGTGATGGAATTCAAGAACGCGGCAGGGCTCGCCTTCGTACAG
>JANOFA010001002.1:0-7909 GCA_031413355.1 Gemmatimonadota bacterium
CTCCGGCACTGCTCACCGCCCGCGCAATCCCAAAGTCCGCCACCACCGCATGACCACGCTCCAGCAAAATGTTCTCCGGCTTGATGTCGCGATGGATCACGCCCCGTTCATGGGCATACCCGAGCGCGTCGGCCACTTCACGGGCCAGCCGGAGCGCCTCGTCGATGGGGAGCTGCTTCTCCCGGGTCAGCCGGTCGCGGAGCGACTCGCCCTCGACGTACGGCATGACGTAGAAGAGAAACTCGGCGATTGGGCGGTTGGACGGTTGGGCGGTTGAAGTGTCCCCGGCATCCCCGAACCGCCCAACCGCCTGACCACCCGCCGCCCCCGAGTCGTACAGCGGCAGGATATGCGGATGCCGCAGGCTGGCGGTGGTTTCGATCTCCCGCAGGAAGCGCTCCGGCCCAAGCGCCGCGGCCAGCTCCGGCCGCAGAACCTTGATGGCGACCTGTCGTCGGTGCTTGATGTCTTCGGCGAGGTACACCGTGGCCATGCCGCCCTGCCCCAGCTCCCGCACGAGGCGGTAGCGGTCGGACAGGGCGGCGCGGAGGCGGTCGAGGGGGACGGTCACGGGAGCGAAAGATGCAGACCCCAAGCCCGCTCCGCGAGCCGCCGGCCCGGCCGGGGCCGTACAGAAACCACTGGCGCTGTTTGATTCTGGCATCCTGCCGGACAATCGTACGGGCGACCGTACGGGCGACCCAATGGGTCGCCCCTACCGCCAATCGCTCAATCCATCGGCTACCGCCTTGGCCTACTTCAGCCGGCGATCGCTGATTGGCGTGGCCTTCGACGGCCCGCCGGTAATCGGCTCGGCTCCGCCCTTGACCCTGGCCGCCTTGGTACCGCTCACCGACGGGCGCCTGAGCGTCCGGAGCTTTCCGCTCTTCCGCTGTTTCGGGGGCATGGTCAGATCTTTCTCGGCGTCCCAACCGGCTCTGCTGGCTTGGGCTTGCTCACGGGCTCGGCGCCGCCCTTCACCTTGTCGGCGGTGGCGCTGTCCACGTTCAACTCGGGCATATCGGCGGTCGGCTTCTTCTCGGTGCCACTCATGGTGTACTCCGGGGTGATGGGTTCAGGCCCGCGTTGCCCCGCCCCGGCGCGGGGCGTATGATAGGCCAGTCGACCGCTACCAGCAGGCGGCCTCAACAGAGAGTCGCCGACCCGAGCCAGGCGTTACATGAGCGAGCCCGCCACCGGGCACCAGCCACCCGGCGATCCCTCCGGGACCCTGCCCTCCGAGCCGGAGCTGGTTGACCGCTACTGGGGGAAGCTCCGGCTATTCGCCTTCCGCCAGTTGAGCGACTCCGCTGCCGCGGAAGACGTCGCCCAGGAAACCCTCCGGCGGACCATCGATGCCCTGCGGGCCGGCCGGGTCGAGAATCCTGCGGCGCTGCCCGGATTCGTGTTCCAGACCGCCCGGCACATCTGCCAGCAGCATCATCGTTCCCGTGGCCGCGAGGCCCGAGCCTTTGCCCGACTGTCAGATCCGTATCAGAGCGAAGGCGCCGAGCCGCTCGCGCGGCTGATGGGTGAGGAGCGCTGCACCCAGGTGCGCGCCGCCCTTCTGCTCCTGGCCGACGCCGACCGGCAACTGCTGCAGTGGCTCTACTTCGAATACCAGGATCCGGTCGATGTGGCCCGCCAGCTCGGGGTAACTCCCGGCGCCCTCCGGGTACGCCGCCACCGGGCGCTCGGCAGGCTGGCCGAGATGCTGGGCCCACAAACTCCCCCGAAACGTTCCGACCTCAGCGGGAACTCCTGAGCCAATGACGGCCGATCAACTCACCTGCGCCCAGGTCGATGAAGCAGATCTCGACCTGCGATACCTGACCGGGAAGCTCTCGGCTCAGGAGGCGGACGCCTTTGAAGACCACCTCGCTACCTGCGAGCGCTGCTGGGCTCTGGCCGAGCAGGGTGCCAACGTCCGTGCAGCCCAATTGCCTGACGGGACGGCCGAGCCCGCGCGCTCGGTGCGCACGCTGCCTCGGCCCTACCTTCGCTGGGCGGTGATGGCGCTGGCCGCCGGGTTGGCGGTGGTCGCCCTCGGGGTGTGGCAACTGGGTCCCAAGGCTCCAGCCGACGAGCTGCGGGGTGACGCCGACACCCTGCTCGTTCGGCTCGCGCCCGTGACCAGCGCGCTCCAAGTCACCTGGTCGCCAGTGGACGAGGCCAGTCGCTACCGGGTCCGGCTGCACCGGCCGGATGGTGGCCTCCTGCTCGAGCACGAAACGGGCGACACCAGCTTTGCCGTACCGCGCGACTCGCTCCGCCTCGACTCGCGGGAAACCGGCCTGTTCTGGCTGGTGGAAGCCTTGAGCCCCACCGGCGCGGTGCTAGCCCGCTCAGGTCTGGTACCGCAACCGCTCCTTCATCCTGTTCCCTGAATTCATGCGGCGCGCCGTGGCGTTCGGCTTGGCCCCTGGCCGTGCTCGCCTGCAGCCGTGACGCGGCGCGACCCGGGCGCATTCGCGACGCATTCAGCGTGGCGGACAGCCTGCGGGAAGAAGATCTGATCCCGGCGGCGCTGACCGAATACCAGCGGCTGGCCGATTCATTCAATATCGCCGGCGACAGCGCGCAACATTTCCGCGCCCAGATCGGACGGGCCTGGGCACTGCGATGGCAGGGAAAGCTCGACAGCGCCGTGGCAGAGGACCCGGCCCTTGCGGCGGTGACGAAAGATCCCGAGTGGGAGGGCTGGGACCGGGAGGTGGCCGCGCGCCGGATGATCACCCGGGCACAGTATGACTCTGCCCGGGCCGAGACCGAGCGGATGCTGGTGCTGGGCGTGGAACGGGGCGACCGGCGGCTGCAGTCGCGGGCCCACAGTATTCAGGGCACGATCCATTCACACCACGGCCGCTACCAGCTCGCCTCCGAGGCGGCTGCTCGTGCGGTGGCCATCGAGCGGACTCGCGGCTTCCCCATCCGCCTTGCCATCCAGCTCAACAACCTCGGCATCGAGTACCGTCGGCTGGGGCGGCTCACCGAGGCCGAGGCAACGTACCGGGAAGGATTGCAGCTGGCGCCGCCCGTCGGCACGTCCCGCGCGTCCATGCTGCTCTCGGCCAACTTCTCCAGCGTCAAAGCCGAAACCGGCGAGCTTGACGTTTCCGCCGAACTGCTCGCGACCGCGCTCCGGGTAGCGGAGGCGAGAGCCGAAAGTCGCATGATCGTGGGACTCACCGCCGACCTCGGCGAGCTCTACCTGACGGCGGGCAATCTCTCCGAGGCCCGGCGAGTGATGGACCGCTGGCTGGAGAACTGGCAGCAGGCAACGGTGTTTCACCAGACCAACGGCACGCTCATCCTGGCCCGGCTGGAACTGCTGGAGGGTCGCCTGACAGAGGCCGCGCCACACCTGGATTCAGCCCTGGTCTGGGCCGATCGCAATCAGCTCGGCGGCCTTCGGGTGACGGCCCGGGTGCAGTTGGCCCAGCTGGCGCTGGCCCGTAACCAGCTGGCCACCGCACTCCGACGAGCGGAAGAGGCGGTGGCCCTGGCCCGCACACTCGACAGCCCGACGGCGGAACTCGAGGCACAGGAGGTCCGGGCGCAGGCATTGGAACGGATGCAGCGCAGTGAGGCGGCTGGCGCCTATCTCGACGCGCTGGCCGGGCTGGAGACACTCCGGGGTCGTCAGGCCATGGGCGACCTCCGGGGCGGAGTGACGGACCTCCGGAACGGACTGTTCGAGGGGGCAATCCGGACCCAGTTAGGCGGTGGCCGGGCCGCGGAGGCATGGGCCGTCGCCGAGCGGGCCCGGGCGCGGCTGCTGCTCGAGCTCATGGCCGAGCGCGACGCCTCGCGGCCAGCCAGCTCCCGGCGGGCGGAGCTGGCCCGGACACTCCGGTTGCGGCTGGAGGAGCGTGGCGCGGTGGTCGCTGCCGACAGTGCCGAACAGGTGAGCCTGAATCGGGAACTCGGAATCCTGCACGACTCGCTGACCCGGCAGGAGCCGGAACTCCACCCACTCAACCTCGACGGTCTGGCCCAGCTGCAGCGCACCGTGCTCACACCGGGCCGCGCCCTGCTGGCCTTCTTCTGGGGCGAAGGTGCGGTCTACGGCTGGTGGGTGACAGGAGACAGCATCCGGGCCGTCCGGCTCGGAGCGGCCGATTCGCTCGGCGCACTGGTGGAGTTCCTGCGTGAAACCGTCGCGGGCAACACCGCGGACTCCCTCTGGCGGGGGCCGGCCCACCGCGCCTGGCTGGAGCTCATCGCACCGCTCTCTCCCAAGCCCGTCGAGGAGATCCTGATCATCGCGGATGGGCCGCTGACCCGGCTCCCCTTCGAGGTGCTGCTGCCTGACGCGGCGGGGTCGCCGTGGGGCGCCACGACGCGGATAGCCTATGCGCCGTCGGCCGGCGTGTTGCTCGCGCTGGCGGGGCGGCCTGCCGCCGACGCCGCGAGGGACCGAGCCATCCTGACGGTCGGCGACCCCGCCGTTCCGGCCAGCTCGGCTTCGACCGGGCCCGGCGTGGAGCGGGCATCACCGGGTGCCCAGCTCGGCAGGCTGCCGTTCGCCGCCGAGGAATCAAGGCAGATCGCGAGTCTCTTCCACGCTGAGCGGGCGGATCTCCTGCTCGGTCGGCGGGCGACCGCGGCGAACTGGCTCGGACGAGAACCCGCACGCTATCGCTATCTGCACTTCGCCGTTCACGCTGTGGTGGACGACCGTCGCCCTGACAGAACCGGCCTGGCGCTGGCGGATGGGGATTTCGACCTGGCCAGGATCAGGGCCAGCCGGCTCGACGCCGATCTGGTGACGCTCTCTGCCTGCGAGACGGCGCTGGGCAGGCGGGTTCGGGGTGAAGGAGTGATTGGTCTACCCCACGCCTTTCTCTCGGCCGGGGCGCGGGGTGTCGTCGTCTCACTCTGGCGGGTGCGGGACAAGGCGGCGGCGGAGTTCATGACCGAGTTCTATGGCCGGCTCAATAGCGGGCTGTCGCCAGCTGCGGCGCTGGCCGATGTCCGCCGCAGCCTGATCGCTCGTCAGGCACCGCCATCGGAGTGGGCCGCCTTTGTCCTCGTGGGTGGCTTCGACCCGGCACCGGTCCAGTAGTCCGCGACGGTGAGGTCCCCCGGGTTGGGTGCCACCCACTGGGCGTTTCAGCCCAGTGAGATGCTCCGGAAGTGCTTTGCTCAACGGGCTCCGAGCGCCCGTGCTGCGCGGGCATGATCCTTCTGCTTGACCCACAGGATCATGCCGAAGCGATCCTTGCCGGCGCTCACCGCATCGGCGGCGGTCACGCTGATCTTCGCGGCCGCCAGCTTCGCCAGATGGCGATGGACCGCACCGAGCCGATTCTCGCCCTGGATCAGGAATCCCTTCTTGACCTTGCTCAGACGCCAGTCGCCCTGCCGGGCGACCCGCTTGAGCGCCGCCATGTCGTTGACGACGAGATCCACCTGGGTCTTTCCGCCGCGACCGGGAAACGCGGAGAAGGCGGTCAGGTCAACCCCCATCTTGCAGAGGGCGTTGAGAACCTTGACGCCCTGACCGGCGCGATTGGGCACCATCACGTAGGCGTAGCTGATTTTCTTCACCTGGTCGGACATTGGCGTCGTCCTTTCCGTTGAGTGGACAAGCATCGTGCAAATCCGTGCCTGCGCCCACCGATCACGGCTCCGCCCCGGCGACCCGGGCTCGCAGCTCCGCCCACCATCCGGTGACAATCACCACCTGGCGGCGCAGGTCGGTGGTGGGCCGCTTGAGCAGCAGGAACCGCTGGCCATCGGGGCTGACGTCGTAGCTGGGCGGCGCCGACCATTCCGGTTCGTCCGAGTAGGGCCCGCTGAACAGCGTGGTTGGTACGCTCACCTCGCCGGACTGCGGCTCGACAGTCGCCATCATCACGCTGTCGCCGCGACGGAAGACCAGCTCGCGGCCGCCGCGAGTCCAGACCGGCTCGGTGCCACCGCCGCTGGACAGCTGCCGACGGGCTCCGGTCGGGTCCGGGAAGGATTGCAGATAGACCTCGACCCGACCGGATTCGTCGGAGTCGTACGCCATCCATCGGCCGTTGGGAGAAATCGCCGGATGCCCCAGCTGCGATCCATTGGACAGGTACTTCCGCGCCTCCGGCGCACCCTGCAGCGGCACCGTCCACAGTTCGGCGCTTCCCGGCACACTCAGGCTGAAGGCCAGCAGTCTGCCATCGGCCGAGATCGCGCCGATGATCCGGTCGTGGCTGCCGGTCAGCAGCGGTTCGGCGGCACGGCTGCCGTCGGCGGCGCGGCGGTACAGTTCGAACAGCGGTCGTTCGCTCATGTAGATCAGGCTTCGGCCATCGGGCGTCCAGACCGCGCCGAAATCAGAGCTGGGCTCCGACGTGACCCGCTGGCGGCTGCCGCGCGTCGGATCCAGCACCCAGACGTCCCGAGCGGTGCGCAGCGCGGCGATATCGACGGCGATGCGGCGTTGATCCGGGGCCCATCGCGGGGTCGCCATGCGTTCAGCAACTGGGAAGAGCGGCCGTTCGCTGCCCCGCCGGTCGCTCTCGACCAGGAGAAAGCTCGACTTGGCGGCCGCCGAGGAGAGATACGCCAGCGTGCCGGTGGACGAGACATCGTAGGCGGCGAACCCGTCGGAGTAGTTCATCGCGATGCTGTCCAGGACGACCACCGGAGCGCCGCCCACCGATAACTCTCCCAGGTCAAAGGGAACCGCCAGCACCGATTCGTCGCGGGCAAAGAGCAGGAAGCCGCTCGGCACGTAGCGGCCCATCAGGCCACCCTCGATGAGCACCCGGCGCTTTCCGGTGCGGAGATCGAGCAGCTCGATGGTCGCGCGGTTGTAGGGCGTCCGATAGGCGGTGAAGACCAGGTGGCGTCCGTCGGGCAGCAGCTGGGGCCACCAGTGCGCCAACTCGCCACTGGCAGAGTCCGGCTGGGTCAGCTCCCGGGCCTGGCCGCCTGAAGCGGTCACCGTCCACAGCCCGCTCTGATAGCTCTGGCTGTAGACAATCGTTCCCCTGGCGTCCCACGTTCCTCCGCCCCAGCGGGAGTCCGCCAGCGCCACCGGCGTGCCGCCTTCGACCGGCAGCTTCATGAGCTTGCCGTTGGCCGCGAACCCGATCCAGCGGCCATCTTCGGAGAGGAATGGGCGTGTGGCACCCTCGCTGCCCGGGATGATCGTTGTCTCGAACTGATCGAGCCGGCGGGCCACCAGCACCGGGCGCCGCCCAACGATTGCGCTGACGATCACCGTCCGGCCGTCGGGAGTCACCAGCACGGGGGCGGTGTTCGGGAACGACTGGACCTGGTTCAGCTCCGCCGTGAAGCGAGTCGGAAGGGAGGAACCATCGGCGGGGCCACCGCGGCGCGCCAGCACAGCCGTCATGACCAGCAGTGCGCCAGCAAGCACCCAC
The DNA here is from genome assembly GCA_031413355.1 of Gemmatimonadota bacterium. GTDB lineage: Bacteria > Gemmatimonadota > Gemmatimonadetes > Gemmatimonadales > GWC2-71-9 > JADJOM01. The sequence goes on from JANOFA010001002.1 coordinate 7,377, forward strand.
GGCAGTGCGCGGTGACCGAGCAGCGTGCCGATGGCGCCGGGACGCGCAGGGGCCGCATTTGTGCGGCCCCTGCCGGGGCCTGACACGGTCCCGCCCCCAGCCAGCGCCGCCGCGAACTCCGCGGCGCTGGCAAATCGATCAGCCGGCAACTTCTCCAGCGCGGTGAACACCGCCTCCTCGACATGCGGCGGCACGCTCTTGCGCTGCCCGGCGAGCGAGCGCGGCTGTTCGGTCATCACTCGCGCGACGATGGCCTGCGCCGTCGGCCCCATGAACGGCGGTTCCCCGGCCAGCAGTTCATACAGCACGCAGCCCAGCGCATAGACATCCGAACGGGCGGTGATCTCCCGCTCGCCCATCGCCTGTTCGGGCGACATGTAGGTCGGCGTGCCGAGCGACATCCCGGTCTCGGTCATCCGGGAGCCGCCGGCCTTGCTGGCGGCGAGCGCGATGCCAAAGTCCGCAACGAGCGCGCGACCGTCGTGCAGCAGGATGTTCTCCGGCTTGATGTCGCGATGGATCACGTTGTGGCG
>JANOFA010001003.1:0-2225 GCA_031413355.1 Gemmatimonadota bacterium
CATGCCGCCGGCACCGACCTCGCGTTCGAGGCGGTAGCCACTGGCGAGCGCCGCCTGGAGACGTTCAGGGATGGGTTGCATGGGAGAGGCGGCGGATAAGATGCACGGTGCAGGGGGGAAGCGCCAGCGTCGCGCCGCGCCGCAGGTTGAAGCCTGCTCTCGGCAACAGACTGTCGCTGAAGCGACAACCGCCACTCGATCATCTTGAGGGCGCGCAGCGCCCGGAGCACTCCCCCATCCAGTTGAAGCTGGTCACCGTGCTCGAATCACCTGCGTCCAGCTCGGATCCGCCGGATCGCCCACGACCAGCCGGTACTCACCTCGCTCAGGCAGGAACTCGAAATCGCGAGTCTCGCCGACATCGACCCGCTCCACCGATGCCACCTTCTGTGCCAGGGCCGGCGGCAGCTCGGCGCCGTCGCGTGCCAGCCTGCGCCACTCGACCAGCGAACTGTCGCGGTAAATCGAGAAACGGAACCGGCCGGCCACCCCGATGTTCACGAAGCGGAGCCGGTGGGCCACACCGGCGGCGAGCTCGAGCGGCGGCGGCAGGCTGTCGCCGTTCACCAGCAAGTGGACTGGCTCCGCGTCGCTGTCCCAGCCGGCCACGAAGATGTGGTCCCGCCGGGGATCGAACTTCTTCCCCGGCTCCAGCACCACGATTCCGCCATAGAGCCCGGAGCCGAGCTGCTCGATGTCGTTCATGTGGGTGTGATAGATGAACGTGCCGGCGCGCGGCAGCGTCAGGTGCGCCACGAACGAATCGCCCGGCTGGATCGATGGCGCCAGGCGGTTGCCCATGCCGCTCCAGCCGGCCACGCCATCGGAGTAGCTCTCGAGTTCGATACCGTGCCAGTGAACCGCCGCCGGCTCGTGCAGCCGGTTTACTACTACGATGTCAGTCGGCTCATTCCGGGTGAGCACCAGGAGCGAGCTCACGGCTTCAATCGAGTCAGGTGCCGGAGCACGCCTGCCGCGCTGCAGCACGTAACTGAGCGACCGAGGGGCGCGGGCCCGTGGTTTCCCTTCCTGCACGAAGAGGTGCAGTCGCCGGGCCTTGCCCCGGGCCGGTTCCGCCCCGTCAGGCGTCGGGTGCACCACGATGCCCAGCACCAGACCGGCCATGTGCACCCGCGGGTCGTGGGCCATCTGGTCGTGGCTCCCGGGCGGCGGGGGATCGAGTCGCGCGTCGGCGACCACGTGGAACCCGATGTGACAGTGGAAGAGCCAGTCCCCCGGCCGGTCCGGCACCCATGTGATCGCCATCGTCTCTAACGGCTTCAGCGTCTGGGTGACGGCCATCGGACGCTGATCGGGCGGGAGCGTCTTGTCGGTGAGTCCATCCCCCATCGCGTCGAGCCGAAAGTAGAAGCCGTGCAGGTGCATCGGATGGTTTCGGGCACTCGCGTTGATCACCCGCCAGCGGATGCTGTCGCCGACCGTCGCCTCGATCCGCTCGGTGTAAGGCCATGAACGACCGTTGATCGCGAGCGCATTCCGATAGGTGACCGAATCGAGGAGGGTCCCCCCAATGTTCATCATGAGGATTCGGTCCGGAGGCGAGCCGCCCACCGGATCCACGATGAAGGCACCGGAGACTGTCTCCTGCTCACTGTCCACGCCCCGCGTGAAGTCATGCTTGCCCAGGACCGCCATATACAGGTAGGTCCCCGGGGCACCCGCGGCGAACGTGACGCTGGCCGATTCCCCCGGCCGGAGCAGCAGGCTGTCGTCCCGCTCGGCGGGGCGGGTAACGAGCCCGTGGACCGCGATGGTGGAATCGGTGAGCAGATTCTGCACCGAGGCGACGATTACCGTGCCGGTCGGCACCCGGATGAGCGGGCCGGGGATTTCGGGATTGTGTCCCGTCTCGCCGAAGGCCGCCACGTCGATGGCCGGGCCGGTGTCCGCTTCCGGCCGCCAGGTGGCCATGCGGACTTCGAGGTGGATCTCGAGCGTATCGCCGTGGAATCGGCCGGCGGGGATGCGATTGTCGTTGGAGTGAACGATCGGCAGGACAGGATCAGCACGCGGCTGACGCACCGGACCGGCGGACCAGAGCAGCACGGCGGCGGCGAGGACCGCAGGATTGGGTTGTCTCATCGCTGCGTCAGTTGCCCTCCTGCCCGAGCAGCTCATTGAGCCGCCGCTTCACGCTGGCGACCGCCGGCTGGAGATCGGCGTCGGCGTTCTGCCACTGATCCACGAAGGCGGTGTAGTGGGTG
>JANOFA010001004.1:0-1343 GCA_031413355.1 Gemmatimonadota bacterium
CAATGCGAGAATCCGATCCGATAGCGTACCCCTGCCTCGGCCGGAAACGCAATCAGGTTGGGCCCCACCCGCTGGAACCGAATCCGGCGGCCCCCGGCGCTCACGCCGGTCACACCTCTGGCCTCGACCAGGGCGCGGCGCCGCTGCGTCGCTTGCAGGTGGACTTCGGTCAACCGGCCGTCGGCCCACTGGAGGTCCACCGTGAAGCCCCCCCGGGCCCGGAGCCCCACCACCGAACCGGTGGCCCCACTCCCGCGGCAGCGCCGGCAGCAGATGGATCTTCTCTTGGTGCGACTGCAACAGCATTTCGGCGATCGCCGCTGTCGCGCCGAAGTTGCCATCCACCTGGAGTGCCCTCCCGCACAGCGAGAACAGGTTCGGCAGCGATGAGCGGGTGAGCAAGGCCCGCAACTGGTCCAGCGCCGACTCGCCGTCGTACAGCCGGGCCCGAAGCCCCGCCTTCCAGGAGTAGGACCAGCCGCAACCCCCGGTGCCCCGCCGGTCCAGCGTCATCCGTGCCGCCGCGGCAAAGGCGGGTGAGGACTCCGGTGTGATCTCCCGTCCCGGAAAAAGTCCCCAGAGATGAGACAGGTGCCGATGGTCGGGCTCGACCTCATCCCAATCGTCCAACCATTCCTGCAGCTGCCCATGCTTGCCGATCTGGTTCGGCGCCAGCCGCGGCCGGGCGGCTCGCACTTCGGCCACCAGGGTGGAATCGCGCCGCAGCCCGCTGGCCGCCTCGTCAAATTCCGCGAACACCTCCCGGATGATCTGCATGTCCATCGTTGGACCGGCAGTCATGGTGCGCGCCGTGAGTTCGGCACCGCTCACTTCGTCGAAGAAGGAATCATTGCCGGGCCACTTGGGGAAATTCTCCGGTGAATTCGATGGCGCCGTCACCAGCCAGCCGTGCCGGGGCTCTTCCACCAGGATATCCAGCAGAAACCGGGTCTGGTCGCGCAGCAGGGGATAGATCCGCTCGAGATCGGCCCCATTTCCGGAATAGCGATACCGCTCATACAGGTTGGTCACCAGCCACGCCCCGCCCACCGGCCAGGCCCCCCAGGACGGGCCGTCCATCGGTGTGGTCGAACGCCAGAGATCGGTGTTCTGATGCAGCACCCAGCCCCGCGCGCCCCAATGCTCCCGCGCGGTTCGGGCACCCGCCTCCGCCACCTCGCCCACCAGCTTCTCCAGCGGCCCCGCCAGCTCGGCCAGGTTGCCGGACTCCGCCGGCCAATAGTTCATGGGCAGGTTGATGTTCACGGTGTACTTGGAGTCCCACCACGGGTTGGAGTTGTCGTTCCAGATGCCCTGCAGGTTGGCCGCTTCGGTGCCCGGCC
>JANOFA010001005.1:0-19677 GCA_031413355.1 Gemmatimonadota bacterium
CACATGTGGATAAGATGGGTATTCAACACGCGTGGATGACTCAATCCTCAGCTCGGCGACAGAAACTCCGGCGCTATTCTGAATGTGGGAAAGTTGCAATTCATCGCGTGGAGCGACCCTGGTAATCCACCAGCCACCAGCTGGTGGCCTCCGGGTGCCCAGACCGGTGCCGGGGCTTGCCTTCGGGCAACACAGCGAGGGCGTCCCGTAGGATTGAGAGCCCCTACTTCCGCCTCGGCGGGGCGGGCGGCACTGCCCTGGAACCGGCCTCCCAGTGATGTGACGGCTGCGCCCGGTCGACTCCACCATCCATCGGGCGGTACTGGGGCCGAGGTGGCTGATAGGCCGCCCGTTCGCCTTCTCCCTCTTTCTCTCTACGATTAGACTCTGAGCCGAGCGCACTTCCCCCCAGCGCGCGGTTAAGGAGCCCTGTGTCTGTCATTCGCCGCACCAAGATCGTGGCCACGCTGGGACCTGCCTGGTCCGAGCCCGCCCAGATGCACGCACTGTTTGACGCCGGGGTGAACGTCGTCCGCGTCAACGCCTCCCACGGCACCCCGGAAGTACGGCGCGAGTGGATGGCGAACGTGAAGCGGGTGCGGGCCGAACGGCGTGATCCCATCGGGCTGTTGCTCGACCTTCAGGGTCCCCGCATCCGGGTCGGCGCCCTCCCGGCACCGATACGGCTCGTCCCCGGCCAGCTGGTGACTTTCGCGCCGGAAGAGGAGGCGGAGGCGGGGGAGATCCCCACGACGTACGCGGCGCTCGCACAGGACGTGCGCGAGAGCGCCCGGGTCCTGCTGGACGACGGGATTATCGCGGTGCGCGTCCGCGGGGTGAGCGGCAACCGGGTCAAGGCGACGGTCGAATACGGCGGCATGCTCAAGTCGAACAAGGGGATGAACCTCCCCGGCATCGATGTGAGCGCCCCGGCGCTGACCGAGAAGGACAAGGAGGATGTCATTGAGGCGATCGCCGCCGGGGTCGATTATATCGCGCTGTCCTTCGTGCGGAAGGCGGCCGATATCGAGGGACTGCGGCGGCTGGTCCCCCGCGGTATCAAGCTGATCGCCAAGATCGAGAAGGACACCGCCCTGCGGAATCTGTGCGAGATTCTCGACGCCTCCGATGCGATCATGGTCGCCCGGGGCGATCTCGGAGTGGAGCTGCCGTTCGAAGAGGTGCCGATGGTGCAGAAGCGGATCATCCGCGAAGCCAATCTGCATTGTCGCCCCGTCATCACCGCGACGCAGATGCTGGAGTCGATGGTGCACGCGCCGGTGCCGACCCGAGCCGAGGCCTCGGATGTCGCCAACGCGATTCTCGATGGCACCGACGCCGTGATGCTCTCGGCGGAAACCGCTGTCGGCGAGTATCCCATTGAGGCGGTCCGTGCGATGGACCGGATTGCCCGCGAGATGGAATCGCACCGGGAGGGTCGCAGCCACGCCTTTGATGCCGCGGTGGGGCGCCGGACCGGCGATGAGGATCCGCACCACCCAAGGCCCGGCGGCGGGTCGCCGGCCCGCACCGAGGATGCGATCGGTGTGGCGGTCTGTGCCGCCAGCGAATTGCTGCATGTGCCGGTCATTCTCTGCTTCACCAGCAGCGGATTCACGGCGCGCAAGGTGGCGACGTATCGTCCCACGGTCCCCATCGTGGCGGCGACACCCGAGCCCGAGACCTATCACCAGCTTTCCCTGGTCTGGGGGACCGTCCCGGTCCTGACTCCCCACGCCACCGATTACGACACCCTGCTCAACGCCGGTCGGCAACAGATCCTCTCCCGCGGACTGGCCCAGGCTGGCGAGCGGGTCGTGGTCACCGCCGGTGTCCCATTCGACGTCCCCGGCACGACCAACCTCCTCAAGATCGAGGCGCTGTAGTGCGGCTGACGTTTCTCGGCACGGGCACCTCGTTCGGCATCCCGCAGATTGGCTGCGGGTGCGCGGTGTGCCAATCCACCGACTCCCGCGACAAGCGGAGCCGCTCTGGGGCGGTGGTGCAGCTGGGAGACAGGACGCTGCTGATCGACACGCCGCCGGAGTTGCGGCTGCAGCTGGTCGGGGCCGGCATCGGCGAGATCGACGGGGTGCTCTACACCCATGAGCATGCCGATCACCTCAACGGGATCGATGATCTCCGTGTGTTCAGCGTGCGGCGCAAAGTCCCGCTCCGCTGCTACGGTCCGCACGAAACGCTATCGCGCATTCGCGAGGGCTTTCGTTACATCTTCGACGACGATGTGCACGCCTTCAAGGGCACCAGCAAGCCGCAGCTCGAACTGGTCCCGCTGGAGCCCGGCGTCCTGACCGACGTGGCGGGCATCCCGGTGCTTCCGCTGGCCTTCGAGCACGGATTCCTTCGGGTCTTTGGCTACCGCTTCGGGCCGCTGGCGTATATCACCGACGTCAAGTCGATTCCCGCCTCCGTCCGGGCCGATCTCACCGGGCTCAAGGTGCTCGTGCTGAACGCCCTCTGGTGGCGATCGCATCCCACCCATCTCTCGATCGGTGAAGCGATCGAGACGGCGCGCGAACTCGGTGCCGAACGCACCTTTTTGACCCACCTCACCCATGAAACCGGCCATGCAGACCTGCTCGCCCAGCTGCCCGCGGGCATCGTGCCGGCCTACGACGGCCTCTCGATCGAGGTGAGCGCATGAAGCTGCATTACGGGCGGATGTTCGCCGACCGGCTGGATGGCGATCACGGGTTGCCGCGCCCGCGTCTGGTCGAGCTGGCCCGCCGGTTCAGCGAGGTTCATGCGGAGGTGCGTCGGCGTCGCGCGGGCGGCGAGTACGGCTTCTATGGTCTGGGCGACCAAGCCCAGGCGGTCCAGACCATCCAGCGTTTCGCGGAGGGCGTCGGCCAGGCGTTCGATCATGTGCTGGTGCTGGGCATCGGCGGATCGGCGCTCGGCATGAAGGCGCTACTCAACGCGCTGAAGCGTCCGGGCTGGAACGAGCTGGATGACGAGGGCCGGGAATTCTTCCCCCGCCTCACCGTGCTGGACAACGTGGACCCGACCAGCGTCGCCGAGGCGCTGCGGCGGATCGATCCGCGTCGGGTGCTGGTCAACGTCATCAGCAAATCGGGGGGCACCGCCGAGACGATGGCGCAGTACCTGGTGGTGCGGGAGTGGCTGGAGCGCGCACTCGGGCCCGCGGCGACCCGGCACCTGGTCTTCACCACGGACCCGAAAAAAGGCGTGCTGCGCGAGATCGCTCAGCGCGATGGCATCGCGACTCTCGAAATTCCCCCGGACGTGGGAGGGCGCTTCAGTGTCCTCTCCCCCGTCGGGCTGCTGCCGGCCGCGCTGGTTGGCATCGATATCGAGGCGCTGCTGGGCGGCGCTCGCCGGGCTCTCGCCGCGGCGGAGCGGGACGACCTGCTGCAGAATCCCGCTGCCCTGTATGCCGCGCTGCACTGGGCAGCCGACACGACGCTGGGTGCACGGCTGCACGTCATGATGCCGTATACCGACCGGCTGCGGGAGTTCGCCGAGTGGTACCGTCAGTTGTGGGCCGAGAGCCTGGGCAAGGCCACCGACCGAAGGGGGCAGACGGTGCACGCCGGCCCGACGCCACTCGGCGCTGTCGGCGCGACCGACCAGCACAGTCAGGTTCAGCTGTTCATGGAGGGACCGTTCGACAAGGTGATCACCTTCCTGAGCGTGGATCACTTCGCGGAGGATGTCACCATTCCGTCGCCGGAATCGCTCCCCGCCGAGTTGGCCTATCTCGCCGGCAAGACGCTCGGCGGATTGCTTGATGCCGAGTATCGGGCCACGGCGGCGGCGCTGGCCCGCATGGGACGGATGAGCTGTTCGATCCACCTCCCCGAGATTTCCGCCAGCGTGCTGGGCGAAATGATCATGTTCTTCCAGCTGGCGACCGGGTATGCCGGCGTCTGGTACGGGGTCGATCCGTTCGATCAGCCAGGCGTGGAACTGGGCAAGAAGCTCACCTTTGCCGCAATGGGGCGGGACGGGTATCCCGCCGAGGACATCGGAATGCCAGCGGGGGATGTCGTCGGGAGTCGCTAATGGCCAAATGGCGTTAGGCGGTAGGCGATGGAGCCTTGATGTCGGGCTCCAACTGCTCGACTCGGCGCTGTCACTCTCCCGCCCAGCGCCTACCGCCCATCGCCCCTGTTTGACGCCCGGCGCTCCCCGCTCTACATTTCCGCGTTATTCATGTAACTCACAAGAGGACAGTCACTTATGGCTGACCACCGGGACAATCTCGTCGCGCTGTTCCTCGGCAATGTCCGACGGACGGCCGACGCCGTGCAGGTCACCGATCCGGCCAAGCTGCAGTCGGAGGCCACCGATCAGGTTGTGTGGCAGGCTGTGTTTGGTGCGACGGCGGAGCGTGAGGCGGCGCGGTGGCTGCTGTGGGAGTTGGGACAGGCGGTTGGCGCGCGGCCATCCTCCATCGGGCCGGTCTACTTTGCGCGTGGGCGAGGGGAATGTGGTGGCTTCACCGTCCCCGCCATCAACATACGGATGCTCAGCTACGAGACCGCGCGAGCGGTCTTTCGTTCGGCCAAGCGGCGCGATGCCGGGGCAATTCTGCTGGAGATTGCCCGTTCGGAAATCGCCTACACCGACCAGCGCCCGGCGGAATACGTGAGCGTGATCCTGGGGGCGGCGCTGCGCGAGGGGTACCTGCTCCCCATCTTCATCCAGGGCGACCATTGCCAGGTCAACGCCAAGAAGTACCAGGCCGACCCGCGCGCCGAAGTCGATGAGGTGAAGAAGCTGATCGATGAGGAGATCGGGGCAGGGTTCTACAACATCGACGTGGACACCTCGACCCTGGTGGATCTGTCCCACCCGACCCTGCTGGAACAGCAGCGGCTCAATTACGAGCATGCCGCCGAGATCACGGCCTTCATCCGGGAGCGGGAGCCGAAGGGGATTTCGGTGTCGGTCGGGGCGGAGATCGGCGAGGTCGGTCACAAGAACAGCACGGTGGAGGAACTCCGGGCCTTCATGGAGGGGTACGTCCCTGCGCTCCGGCGCCTTGGCGACTACGAGGGCATCTCGAAGATTTCGGTGCAGACCGGCACCAGCCACGGCGGTGTCGTGCTGCCGGATGGGACGATCGCCAAAGTGAAGCTCGATCTCGACGCGCTGGCAGCGTTGTCGGTGGCGGCGCGGAAGGAGTATGGCATGTCGGGCGCGGTGCAGCACGGGGCCAGCACCCTGCCACAGGATGCGTTTGGCAACTTCTCCCGGCTCGAGACCGCTGAGATCCACCTCGCGACCAATTTCCAGAGCATGGTCTTCGATCATCCCGCGCTGCCGGCCGAACTGCGCCAGCGGATGTACCAGTGGCTGGACGCCAACGCCGAAAGCGAGCGCAAGGCGGGTGACACGCCGGATCAGTTCTACTACAAGGCCCGGAAGAAGGCGATCGGTCCCTTCAAGCGGGAAGTCTGGTCGCTGCCCGCCGCGGTGCGTGGCGCGATCGCGGCGGACCTGGAAAAGATGTTCGACTTCCTGTTCGACCAGCTCAAGGTGGGTGGCACCGCCGCCCTGGTCCGCAAGTACGTCAAGGCGCCATACCAGGCCCACGCCTCACTCCAGAGGGCGCTGGTGACCGCGGTGGACGATGCAGAAGCAGGAGAATGAAAAATGACACGTGATGATGATCGGGACGTGGTCTACGTCGAGCGGGGTGAGAGCTCCATCAAGCCCGTGCTGTTCGGTGCTCTCCTCGGGCTGGCGGTCGGGCTCCTGTTCGCGCCGCAGAGCGGCGACGAGACCCGCCGGGCCCTGAAGCGCCGGATGCGGAAGGTGCGGGCGCTGGCGGAGGAGAAGGTGGAGGAGCTTTCCGAGCGGATCGGGAGTGAGAGCCCCCACCCAATCCGGGGCCGGGAGGAGAAGCGGGAGGATGTCCGGAGCGAGCTGGAGCGGCGCCTGTCGGAGGCCCGTGCCCGCCGGCGTGCACCCGTGCCGGTCGACGATGATGACGAGGAGCCCGTCGCCTGACAGGGGCCGGGCTTCTTGCGCGGCTGCGGGGCTCAGGGTCCTTTGTCCGGCGGACCCTGGCGCAGGCTGACCGGCACAACGTGCCGTTTCTGGCGAGCGCCCTCACCTTCGATGCCCTGCTGGCCGCGATTCCGCTGCTGCTCCTGCTGCTGGTCGGGCTGACCCACCTCGCCCGGCTTTCCGCTTCCGCCACATCAGAGGACCTGCACGCCCTGTTCATGCGGCTCGTCCCGCAGGCCACGGCCGGCGAAGGCGGCGGCATGTTCGCGGCAGTCGAGCGGGGCCTTGCCGGGTTTACCCGGGCCCGCGCCACCGTCTCGTTCTACGCCACGCCGCTGTTCCTCTGGTTTGCCACCCGTCTCTTTGCCTCGATCCGGACCTCGCTCGGGCTGGTGTATGACGTGCCGCGCCGGCCGGAGGGCGGCTCGATTGTCCTCGGGTACCTTGGCGGGAAGCTGCGGGATACGATGATGGTCGTCCTGACCGTCCTCCTCGTGGCGGTCAACGCCGTCCTCACCACGGGCATTCGCCTGGTCGATGCCCGGGGCCACGAGCTGGTTGGCTCGGTCCCGTTCCTCCGTTTCCTGGTCAGCAGTGGTGGATACATGATCACCGAGCTGCTGGCCTTCGGTTCCGCGGTCTGGCTCTTCTACCTCGTCTTCCGTCACGCCTCCCCGCGTCGGCTCCCGCGGCGCGCGGCGCTGGCCGGATCGCTCTTCACCGCGGTCCTGTTCGAGGTCGCCCGCCGGCTCTACGGCTGGTACCTCCATCACCTGGCGGTGGTCGGCCAGTTCTCCACCGACGCGAATATCGGAGCCCTGCTTCTGTTCATCGGCTGGCTCTACTACACCGCCCTCGTCTTCCTCCTCGGCGCTGTCGTGGCCGAAACCTGGGATCTGCGCGCCCGGCAGCGGCGCGCGGCGACACCGGGCTAGCCCGGTGTACGGGCCGCGGTACATTACGCCGGCACGCCGATTCGCTCCTTCGTTCCGATCAGCGACTTTCCCCGCACCCCACTATCCGATGCGCCTGCTCGCCTGCCTGCTCCTCGCGCCGTCACTGCTGGCTGCCCAGGAGTTCGACTTCTACAGCCGTGGTCCCTACCGCGCCCAGGTGCCCCGACCCGAGACTTTGCTGGGGTACTCGGTCGGCTCGCAACACACCATGTACCACCAGCAGCAGCAGGTGTTCGACCGAGTGCTGGAGGCCGCCCCCGACCGGGTGCGGACCGAGATCATCGGGCGCACCGCGGAGGGGAAGGTGATGCGGCTGCTGATCATCTCCTCGCCGGAAAATCTTGCGCGGCTGGACGAGATCCGGGCCAACCTGTCGAAGCTGGCCGACCCGCGGCAGACCAGCAGCGAGCAGGCCCGTGCGCTGGCGGCGCGCACACCGGTCACGGTGCTGCTCACCCACTCCGTGCATGGGAACGAGCCGGCTGGCTTCGAGGCCTCGCTGCAGACGGTGTATCAGCTGCTCGCCTCGGAGGAACCGGCCACGCTGGACATCCTGCGGAACGCGGTGGTGCTGATCAACCCGTCGCAGAATCCCGACGGGCATGAGCGCTTCGCGGCGTGGAGCAATTCAATCGCGGTGGGGGCGGATGACCCGGCGGCGGTGGAGCAGACCGAGCCGTGGGCCATCTGGGGACGGTACAATCACTATCGCTTCGACATGAATCGCGACCTGCTGGCACAGTCGCAGCTGGAATCGAAGGCGATCGCCGGCGTCTACGTCCGCTGGCGCCCGCAGGTCGTGGCGGATCTGCACAGCACCACCAGCCAGTATTTCTTTCCGCCGGTGGTCCAGGCCCACAATCAGAATCTGCCGCCGCGGACCTACCAGTGGTTCGAGCGGTTCGGCCAGAGCAACGCCCAGGCGTTCGACGCCTACGGCTGGCAGTACTATGTGCGCGACATCTTCGATTTCTTCTATCCCGGCTACATCGACATGTGGCCGACGATGCGCGGCGGCCTCGGCATGACCTTCGAGACCGACGGTGGTCCGGAACTGCGGAAGCGGAAGGACGACGGCTCGGTCACCACGTTCGAGATGGCGATCGCCCATCACTATGTGGCCTCGCTGGCGACGGTGGCGTACGCCGCCGGCAGCCGCACCGAGCGGCTGCAGGACTTCCATGCCTTTCATGCCACCGGCATGGCGGAGGCCCAGAAGCGCCCCATGCGCCGGGTTGTGTTCAGTGGGCAGGATACGGGCCGGGCCCGGTGGCTGGCCCAGCGACTGGCCCGGGAGGAGATCGAGGTCACTCGCCTGACACAGCCATTCACGACGCTGCGGGCCAATTCCTACTACGGTGGTGCGGCGGCCAAGCGGACCTTTCCAGCCGGAGCGTACGTTGTCGACCTGGCCCAGCCCGAGGCGCGCCTGGCCACCACGATGCTGGAACCGCGCGCGGTGTTCGATTCCGGGTTCGTGCGCAAGCAACTCGCCGCCTACCAGCGCAATCAGCGCCGGGGCGAAGACGAGGGGAAGGAAGGCTACGAGTTCTACGATGTGACCGCCTGGTCGCTGCCGCTGACGCTCGGGCTGGATGCGTGGTGGACCGACGATACGACCCGGGTGACGGGACAGCGGGTGTCGATCCATGATTCCATCGCTCCGCCGAGCGCACCCGGTCGGGCGCAGTCGGCCTATGTCTTCGGGGATGGCGGCGAAACCGGTACCCGACTGGCCACGCGGTTGCTGCGCGAGGGGTTCCGCGTGGGAATCGCCACCAAGCCGATCCGTGCCGACGGGACCACCTGGTTGCGCGGCACGTTTGTCGTTCGGGTCCAGCGCAACGGTCCCGCGCTGCATGAGCGGATCGCACTGCTCGCGACCCAGTCCGGCGCGCAGGTGACCGCGGTCCGCTCGGCCTTTCCCGATTCCGGTCAGGGCGGCGTCGGCAGTGAGACCGTCATGTCGCTGCACATCCCGCGGGTACTGCTTGCCGCCGGTGACGGCGTCGATCAGACGGCGTTCGGTGCGGTCTGGTTTTACCTGGAGAAGGAGCTGGGGCTCCCGGTCACGCCGGTGAATGTGGCGAGCCTGGAAGACATCGACCTGGCGGACTACAACGTGCTGCTCCTGCCGAACGGCTCTCCCAATCGGCTCTGGCGTGAACTCGGCGAGGATGGCGCCACGGCGCTCAAGGCGTGGGTTCACTCCGGCGGAGCCATCGTCGGGATGGGGGATGCCGTCGAACTGCTGAGTCGCAAGGAGCTGGAACTCACGACGGTCAAGGCGCTGGCCGCCGATTCCACCGCGGTCAAGGACACCACCCTGGCGGCCGCCGCCAGGCCGGGACCCGTGCTGGTGTCGCCCACTGCCGCCGCCGGATCGGCACCGGAGTTCATTCCCGGCGCCATTTTCCGCGCCACCCTGGACCAGAGTCACTGGCTGACGCTCGGCTACGAGCAGGACCAGTTGCCGGTCTTCCTCGAGACATCGAGCCTGCTCAAGCCGTCGGAGAAGGGCGCCAATCCGGTGGTGTTCACCGGCACGGACTTCACCCTCGGCGGCTTCACCTGGCCCAACAACACTGACCGCTTCCTGCGCAACTCGGTCTGGGCCGCGGTCGAGACGGTGGGAAGCGGCAGCGTGGTCATCTTCGCGGAAAATCCGGTATACCGCGGATTCTGGCGTGGTCCCGCCCGCCTGCTGACCAATGCCATTCTCATGGCACCGGGGCGGTGACCGACGAGGACCTGACGCTGGTGGTCCTCGCCGCGGGGCTCGGCAGCCGCTACGGCGGGATGAAACAGCTGGCCGCGGTCGGGCCGGAGGGCGCCACGCTCATGGACTACGCGGTCCACGATGCGTGGCGCGCTGGCTTTCGCCGTGCGGTGTTTGTGATCCGCCCGGATCTCGAAGCGGCGTTCGAGAGACTGATCGGACAGCGCTACCGGGGACGGCTGGAGGTACTCACCGCCCACCAACGACTCGACGAGGTGCCTTCCGGAGTGATGCCCGTCCCCGGGCGCATACGGCCGTGGGGGACCGCGCAGGCCGTGCTCGCCGCGCGCTCACAGGTGTCAGGCGGCTTCGCGGTGCTGAATGCCGACGATTTCTACGGGCGCGATGCGCTGGAGCAGGCGGCCAGCTTCCTTCACGGGACGACGGCGCGCGGGGGTACCCACGCCGTCATCGGCTATCCGATGGCGCAGACCTCAAGCCCGGCAGGGGGCGTGAACCGCGCCGTGCTCGTGGTGGGTCACGATGGGTTCCTCACTCACATCGAGGAGGTGAAGGCCCTGATCGAAGTGCCGGGTGGGCGCTTTCGCGGCAGGGCAGGGATGGATGTACGGGACATTGATCGCGACACACTGGTGTCGATGAACCTCTGGGCCTTCACGCCGGAGGTGTTCACCGGACTCGATCAGGCGTTTCGCCGGTTCCTCGCGAGCCAGCCGGGCGAAAGCGATGAGTGCTACCTGCCGGAGGCTGTGGCGGGCATGATCGCTTCCGGCGAGACCCGCGTGCGGGTCATTCCCACCGCGAGCCGGTGGTGCGGCATCACCTACGCGGAGGACCGTCCGCGGGTGGAAGCCGAACTTGCGGAGCTGGTGCGGCGGGGCGAGTACCCCGCCTCCCTGTGGTCGTGACCGGCGCTCCAGACCCAGGCACGGCACTCGACGCCTTTGGGGTGAGGCGAGTGACGGGATTGAATCGCCTGACCCGCGGTCATATCAACGCCTCGTGGGAATTCGATGGCGACGGACCGCTGGGATCACGTCGCTACCTGCTGCAACGCCTCAATCCGCTGGTCTTTCCCGATGGACCCGCCGTCCACCGGAATATCCTCGCCGTCACTGACTGCCTTCGTCGAGCCGCGGAACAGGAGGGCGTGGAGGATGTCGATCGGCGGGTGCTGCGACTGGCGCGCCTGCCCGGAGGGGCGCCCGCCTGGCTGGCCCCCGACGGTGCCTGGTGGCGATTGCTGCAGTTCATCGAGCACACCCGGACCGTGACCGGGGTAACCAGCGCGGTGGAGGCCGAGAGTGTCGGCCGCGCGTTTGGGACACTGCATCGGTGGCTCGCGGGCTGCGATGGCTCGACCGTCACAGAGACCCTGCCCGGCTTTCACGACAGCGCGGCTCGCCTCGCGCGGCTGGAACAGGCGGTGCGGGAGGATCGGCACGACCGGGTGGCGCAGGTCGGCGACGCGATCCGTGATGCGCGGAAACGACACCGGTTCGCGGCGGTGGTGCCGTCGCTGGTCGCCAGCGGTGCGCTGCCACGGCGGGTGGTGCATAACGATGCAAAGGCGGGTAACGTCCTGCTCGATGCCGCCTCCGGTGCTCCGCTTGCCGTGGTCGACCTCGATACCGTGATGCCCGGGACACTGCTGTCGGACGTCGGCGACCTCATTCGTTCACTGGCCACCCGTGCGCCGGAGGACGAACGGGAGCTCGACCGGATTACGGTCGAGCTCCCGCTGGTGGAATCGCTGGCCCAGGGCTTCCTGGCCGAGTGCGGCGGGATCCTGGTGGCGGCCGAGCGCGAGCAGTTCATCTTCGCCGGACTCCTGCTCACCTGGGAGCAGGGGGTTCGCTTCCTTACCGACCATCTGGAGGGCGACCGGTACTACGCCATCCAGCATCCGGGGCACAACCTCGAGCGTGCCCGGGCCCAGTTCTGGTTGCTGGAGGGCCTGGAGGCGGAACGTCCGGCGCTCGAGGCGATGGTCCGTCACATTCTCGCCGAGCACCGCCCGTGAAGCCGGCACGATCGCCTTTGCCCCCGCCACCGGCCCCGGTGACTACTGCGACTGCTTCACCCCCGATTCACGCCGTCCGGCTCCCCCATAGCTTCGGCACCAGCCGGATCAGCCAGATGCCTGACACGGTGAACACGGCGAGAAAGAGCAGGGCCTGCGAGGTGCGGCCGTAGAGAAGGCTCCCGGTACCGAACAGTGCCGAATAAATGAACGCAACACCCAGCGTCCAGCCGAGCAGCGCCTGCGGCAGGCTGTCCGGGGAGGGGCCGACGCCCGCCTCCGCCTGGACCGAAGCCCACCCTGGACCGGCGGGGCGCACCAGGCGGTAGAAGGCGACCAGCCGGGATCGCTCGGTCGGTTCGGTGAACAGGGCCGTCGTCACCCAGACGATGGTCGTGACCGAGACACTGATGATCAGCGCGACCGCCCCGTCCACCGGGTGGCCGGTCCGATTCAGGACCGCGAAGGCGATGGCGAGCAGGAAACTGGAAAGCATCGCCGCGATCTCGCTCCAGGCATTCACCCGCCACCAGAACCAGCGCAACAGGTAGAGCAGGCCGGTCCCGGCTCCCACCGAGAGCAGCAGCTCGAAGGCCTGTCGCGCACTGTCGAGCACCAGGGTGAAGCCGGCGGCCACGACCATCAGTGCCGCCGTCATCAGGCGTCCCACCAGGACATAGTGTCGCTCGTCTGCGCCGGGCTTGAGGAACCGGCGGTAGAAGTCGTGCACCAGGTAGGAGGTGCCCCAGTTCAGGTGAGTGGACATGGTGGAGACGTACGCCGCCAGCATCCCGGCGATCATCACGCCTAGATATCCGGCGGGCAGGAACTTGAGCATCGCGGGATAGGCCATGTCGTGCCCGATCAATGCCGGATCGACGTACGGGAAGGTCCGCGCGATATCGCTCAGGTTGGGGAAGACGAGCATCGAGCAGAGGGCCACGATGATCCACGGCCAGCTCCGGATGGCATAGTGCGCCACGTTGAAGAACAGCGTGCCCGCGAGCGCATCCCGTTCGCTCTTGGCCGCGAGCATCCGCTGGGCGATGTAACTGCCGCCCCCAGGCTCGGCGCCGGGGTACCAGACCGACCACCACTGGACGGTGAGCGGCATGATCAGCACCGACACGGTGAGGCCCCAGTCGCTGAAATCGGGCAGCAGGTTGAGGGTCTTCGGATCGGTCTTCGCGATGAGGCCGGCGAGCCCGCCGACCTCTGGCTGCCGCAGCGAGAAGACCGCGAGCGCGACCGCCCCGGCCATGGCGATGCCGAACTGGATGAAGTCGGTCACCAGGACGCCCCACAGCCCGGAGGTCGCGGCAAAGGCGATGTTGAGCAGGGCGCAGATCAGCAGGGTTTTCACCATGGGCCAGCCCAGCACCACATTCGCGATCTTGGCGGCGGCGAGGTTGACCGTCGCCATGATGGCGCAGTTGAAGAACAGGCCGAGGTAGAGCGCCCGAAAGCCGCGCACCAGCGTCGCCGCGCGCCCCGAGTAGCGCACCTCGTAGAACTCGAGGTCGGTCATCACGCCACTGCGCCGCCACAGCCGGGCGTAGAAGAACACCGTCGCCATCCCGGTGAGCAGAAACGACCACCAGAGCCAGTTGTTGGCGACACCCTTTTCGCGGATCAGGTTGGTGACGAGGTTCGGCGTGTCGGTACTGAACGTCGTCGCCACCATCGACACCCCGATCAGCCACCAGGGCGCCGCCCGGCCGGAGGTGAAGAATTCCGCGGTGGAGGATCCGGCGCGCCGTGCCATGACCACGGCCGGGATGAACGACACGACGATGGACAGCACGACGATGGCCCAGTCGAGCGGCACGAGGTGCATGGGGGAGCTCCCGAGAGGGTTGCCCGACGCTATGGTGTGGCGACTGCGGTGTGCGAGGTGCGGCGACGCCGAGGCGGCCGTAGCGGTACTCGCGGAGAAAGAAAAAGGAGTGTCCCAGGCACCCCGAAGCGACACTGGACATCGCTTAGCGCTGCTACCTCTCGGTCCTGACGCGGTTCGCGCGCCGGCGACCTTCGGACCTGGGACGCTGGCAGTATAGCCAGCCATCCCGTCCTGGAGTAGTGGTACGTCCGGCGGTCGGGGTTCCGCTGCGGGGTCCCTCCGGGCGCTCGGTTCGGGCGGGCGGGGCCGCCCGCCCCTACCAACGACGCACGCGCCCTTTGGGACTCCCGCGGCCACGCCCCTCCCTGCGATCAGCGGCTTCGCTTCCCTAGCCCTGCTACCGTCGGGCCGACTAGCTTCCCGCCATGGCCCTCGCCCTCGCCCGGAAATACCGTCCCCGCCGCTTCAGCGACCTGCTGGTGCAGGACCATGTCGCCACGGTGCTGCGTGGTGCCGTGGTGCGCAATCGGGTGGGACATGGGTATCTCCTCACGGGCCCGCGCGGTGTCGGCAAGACGACCGCGGCACGGATCCTCGCCATGGCGCTCAACTGCGAGCGCAAGGTCGCCGTGGAGCCGGCCGGCGAACCCTGCGGCAGCTGTGACAGCTGCAACCGGATCTGGACCGGCGTGGCCAACCTCGATGTGGTGGAGATCGACGCCGCCTCCAATCGTGGCGTGGACGACGCACGGGATCTGCGGGAGCGGGCGATGTACGCTGCCTCACAGGCCGGCCACCACAAGGTGTACATCGTCGACGAAGCCCACATGCTCACCCGCGAAGCATGGAACGCCCTGCTCAAGATCCTCGAAGAGCCACCGCCGGGCGTGGTCTTTGTTTTCGCCACGACGGAACCGCAGAAGATCGCGCAGATGGCGGCTCCGGTGATGTCCCGCCTCCAGCGGTTCGACTTCCGCCGGATCGGGCCCGCGGCCATCCGGGACCGGCTGCGTGCCGTGCTCGCGGAGGAGCAGATCGAGGCCGACGATGACGCCCTCACACTCATCGCCCGGCAGGCCGATGGCGGGATGCGTGATGCCCTGAGTGTGCTGGACCAGTGCCTGAGTTTCGGCGAAGGCCGGATCACCGCTGCCCGGGTCCGGGACATCCTTGGCCTGGTCGACGACGAGGTCTACACCGAGCTGCTCGGCATCCTGGCCGGGCGGCAGCCAGCCGGGGTGTTTACCCTGCTGGACCGGCTGGATGAAGCCGGCGCGGATCTCATCGAGTTCTCTGGTGGGGTCGGTCAGATGCTCCGCGCATTGCTGATGCTGCAGCTCGGCGCGACCCCCGAGGGGCTCACCGAGGCGATGCACCAGGCGCTCGCGGCCTTCCAGGACCGGCTGGCCGCCGGGGACTTGCTCCGGATGCTCAAGCTGCTGGGTGAGTCCGAGGCCACGATCCGCCGGAGCGCGACGCCGCGCCTCGTCATCGAAACCCTGCTGCTCCGCTGGGTCCTGCTCGACCGGATGGTGGATCTGGCGGAGGTGCTCGACGGCTCCCCCGTTCCGCCTCCCGCCGGTCCAGGCGCCAGGCCGGGTCCGACGGCGCCACAGGCACCCGCGCCAGCGGCGGCAAAGCCCCGGATCACCGAACCGGTGGTACGCCGCGCCGTCGAGCCGCCGGTCCGCCACGCGGTGACATCGATTGAGTTCACCCTGGAGGCGCTGCGGGCCGCCTGGCCGGAGCTGGTGCTGGTGGCCCGGGAGCAGAGCCGCTTCCTCGGCGAGGCGCTCAACGCGGCACGTCCGGCGGCAGCGGCCCCACCTGCGCTGACCCTCGAGGTGCCCGATGGCAACCCGATGCATCTGGAAGCACTCGGTCGGCAGCGGGAGGCGGTGGAGCGGCTGCTCGGGCAAGCGGTCGGCGGTCCGGTGGTGCTGACCGTGACCGATTCCGCCGCGGGGAGGGAGGGCAGTCCCGCTCCAAGGACCAGGCGGCTTTCCGAGGCGGAAATGCGTGCAGAACGGCTGAAAGTGCTCCGAACCCGTGATCCCGCCCTGGAGGCGGTGGCCGAGTCGCTGGACCTGGAAGTCATCGAATAGGGTCTGGCTTGCTTGCATCCGTCCCCGTGGACCCCTAGTTTCTTCATACTTTGCAGCAACTTAGCGATACTCAGCGTATGGCAGATTGGCAGCAGCTCTATCAGTTGACCCAGCAGATGCAGGGGCGGCTCCACCAGCTCCAGCTCGACTTGGCCGACCAGTCATATGAAGTGCAGGCCGGGGCCGGCATGGTCCGGGTGACGGTGAACGGGCAGGGGGTCCTGCGCCGGTTGCACATCGATCCGGAATGCTACGACGGGCGGGATGCCGAGTTACTGGCGGACCTCATCGTCGGCGCTGTCGCCGAGGCGCAGCGGCGTGCTTCCGAAGCGCTCCAGCAGGAGGTTCGGCGGGTAAGCCCCTCCGCGCCGACCCTGCCGATCTGAAGATCGTGAGCGCCATCGAGGAGCTGGTTGCCGAGCTGGCCCGCCTGCCCGGTATCGGCCGGAAGACGGCTCAACGACTTGCCTATCATCTAATGCAGCAGCCGGGCGATCGTCTCACTCGCTTGGCGCGTGCCCTGGTCTCCGTCGCCGAGCGGGTGAGACCCTGTGACGAATGCGGCCACCTCGCGGAGGGCGAGCGCTGTGCCATCTGCCTCGACCCGCGCAGGGACGCTGGATTGCTGTGCGTAGTGGAGGAGCCCGCCGCGGTCGTGGTGCTGGAACGGGCCGGCGAGTACCGTGGTCGGTACCATGTACTCGGGGGACGAATCGACCCGCTCGGCGGTGTGGGTCCGGAGTCACTCCGATTGGAACAGTTGCTCGCCCGGGTGGATGCCGGCGGTGTCCGTGAGGTGATTCTGGCGACCAACCCCTCGATGGAAGGGGAGGTAACGGCCACCTACGTGTACCAGCTTCTTGCCGGCCGGGCGGTGAAGGTCACCCGGCTCGCGCGAGGGCTCCCGGTTGGTGGCGATCTCGAATACGTCGACGGCGTGACTCTGGCCCTGGCGCTCACCACGCGCCAGGAGGTGGGCTGAATGCGGCGACTCGCCGTGCTGTTCGGCCTGGTGGCAGGAGCGGCGGCAGGGTGGACGCTGGCGCAGCGCCACATCGGGCGGCACCGGCAGGATCTGTTCAGCCGCCGCCCGCTGCGCCGTCTGGCAGCGCTCGGCGGGATCGAGGCGGCCGGGGAAGTCGAAAGTGTGCGCGTGCTGCACGATTACCTCCAGTGGGAAGATCATCCGGTGCTGCGGCGCCGGGCACTCGCGATCGTCAGCCGCCTCGAAGCGGCGCTGGGTTACACTCCACAGGGGACCTGATGCAGGGTGCTTCCAGCTGGTCGTTCCGGGAAGAAGATTCCCAAAAAATCCACGTGATTCTCGGGAGCTTCTTGCGAGAGTCCAGTGCCCGCACGGCGATGATCGTGGACCGCGCCGGGCAGATGGTGTCGACCGTCGGTGAGGAGCCGACCTTCGACCCAACCGCCTTTGCGTCGCTGACTGCGGCCGATTTCAGCGCCAACGACCAACTCGCGAAGATGATTGGAGAGCCGGAGTTCGGCAGCCTGTTCCATCAGGGTGAAAAGGAGTCGATGTACCTCGCCGATATCGCCAGGCGGGTGATTCTCGTCGTCCTGTTCGACAACCGCACGACGCTGGGCCTGGTGAAACTCCGGGTGCGGCAGACGGTGACCGACCTGCGCCACGTATTCGAGGAGATGTTCACCCGGGAACCCAGCGGCAAGCCGCCGGTGGAGTCCGGGTTCATGGGTGAGGCGGAAGATGAGATTGACCGGCTGTTTGGCGCGTGAAGAGGAGTAATACCTGATGTCGATGATCAATTACGCTTCACGCGAGATCAACTGCAAACTGGTCTACTACGGCCCGGGGCTCGGCGGCAAAACGACGAACCTCGAGTTCGTCTTCGCCAAAGTCGCTCCCAATTCGCGGGGCAAGCTCATTTCGCTTGCCACCGAGACCGAGCGGACCCTCTTCTTCGACTTCCTGCCGGTGGATCTCGGCACCATCCGCGGGTTCAAGACCCGGTTCCATCTCTACACGGTGCCTGGCCAGGTCTACTACAACGCCTCGCGCAAGCTGATCCTCAAGGGGGTCGATGGTGTGGTCTTTGTCGCCGACAGCCAGATCGAGCGGATGGAGGCGAACATTGAAGCGATGCAGAATCTGTACGACAACATGGCTCAGCATGGCTACAACCTGACCACCATCCCCTTCGTCATCCAGTACAACAAGCGCGACCTGCCCAATGCCGCCACGATCCGCGAACTGCAGGCGGCGCTCAACCCCGGCTGGGCGGTGGAAGATCCGGCCAAACAGCGCGCGGTCCCCGATCAGTACCACGATGGGGATTTCCTCGTCGAGCAGATTGACGGTCAGTGGATCGAACGGGCGCCGTACTTCGAAGCGGTGGCCATGTCGGGCGATGGCGTCTTCGACACCCTGAAAGCGGTGAGCAAGCAGGTGCTCAAGAGTCTCGGATCGACCTGATGTGGAACCTGCCGAACGTTCTCACACTCGTTCGGATCTGCCTCACGCCGGTCATCGCGCTCCTGCCGTTCATCGAAGGCTACTGGCCCAAGTTCATCTGCTTTCTGGTCTTCGTGTTCGCCGCCGTGACTGACGTAGTCGACGGCTACCTCGCCCGCTCCCGCAACCTCGTGACCGACCTCGGCAAGCTGCTCGATCCGCTCGCCGACAAACTGCTGCTCTTCGCCACAATCGTCCCGATCTACTGGATCTCCCGCACTCGGCACGACCTCTACGACATTCCGGTCTGGGGCAGCATTCCGCTCTGGGTCTGCCTGCTGCTCATCGGCCGCGAGGTCGCCATGACCGCCTTCCGCGTCTGGGCCAACCATCGCGGCATCGTGATACCCGCCGCCGGGGCGGGAAAGCTGAAGGCGACCCTGCAGAACATCTACATTGGCGCCACTTTTCTCTGGTTCACCTTCCGTGACGCGCGCAAACCGCTGGGGTGGGAGCACAATCGCTTCGCCGAGTACTGGAATGAGTTCCACGGTGGCGTGGTCGCACTCACACTGGCCCTTGCCACGATCCTGACGGTCTACTCTTTCGTGGTCTACATGTACCGCAATCGCCGCCTGTTCACCGGTGCCCGCTGAGCCCGGATTCCTCTCCCGCCCGACCGGTCGTCCTCCGTGCCTGACATCGAACTGCTGACCATCGGGACCGAGTTGCTCCTCGGCCTCACCATCGACACCAATAGCGCCGAAATTGGCCGCGCCCTCGCCGGCGCGGGGTTCACCATCGTGCGGCGCACTTCGGTTACTGATCAGCCTGGTGCGATCGCCGAGGCGGCGCACACCGCCCTCCGGCGAACCGGGCTGGTCATCTGTACCGGGGGGCTCGGTCCCACCGCTGATGACATCACCAAGCGGGTGATCGCCGACCTCTTTGGCGCGCCGCTGGAATTTCACCCCGCACTCTGGCAGGGACTGGTCGACCGCTTTGCCCGCTACGGTCGCGTCCCGTCCGAGAAGAACCGGAGCCAGGCGGAAGTGCCGCGCGGGGCCGTCGTCCTGCCCAACCGATGGGGCACGGCCCCCGGGCTGTGGCTCGAGGGCGAGCTTGCCGGCGCGCCTGCCAGCTCTGGTCTCGCCATCCTTCTGCCCGGTGTTCCCTCCGAAATGCGCGGACTGCTGCACCACGAGGTGCTGCCCCGGCTGGCCAGTCGCGCCGGCGATCGGGTGGTCCGCTCCCGTGCGGTGCGGACGACCGGGATTCCCGAGTCGAGCCTGGCGGAACGGCTGGGTGAGATCGAAACCGAACTTGCGCCCCTCTCGCTCGCCTACCTGCCAGGCGCATTGGGGGTGGACCTCCGGCTCACGGCGTGGAGCCTTCCGGCAGCGGAGGCAGACGCGCGCCTCGCCGCTGGTGTCCGGTTACTGACCGAGCGAGCGGGACGCTGGGCCTACGGGGAAGATGATGCTGATCTCGCGGGGCTGGTCCTCGCGGCTGCTCGTCAGCGCGGGCTGCGTGTCGTCGTCGCCGAGTCCTGCACCGGCGGAGTGATCGGGGCGCGGCTGAC
>JANOFA010001006.1:0-1073 GCA_031413355.1 Gemmatimonadota bacterium
TCGACCGCGTCTCCACCGCCGGCTACGCCCTGGGCTACGTCGGCGGCGGGATCCTGCTCGCGCTGAACCTGGCATGGATCCAGAAGCCGGAGTGGTTCGGCCTGCCGCACGGCGAGGGGCTCAGCGCCTCACAGCTCACCCTGCCAACCCGCCTGGCGTTCCTCTCTGTTGCGATCTGGTGGGTGGTCTTCTCGATCCCCTTTTTTCGCCGGGTGGCGGAGCCGCCGCGACATGGCACCGCCACGCGCGTGTCCGTCGTCGCGGCCTTCCGCAACCTCGGCGTCACGCTGCGACATTTGGGACAGTACCGCCAGGCGCTGCTCATGCTGGTGGCGTTCCTGGTCTACAACGACGGGATCGGCACCATCATCCGGATGGCGGCGGTCTACGGGACCGAGATCGGCATTCCGCAAGGCGCGCTGATCGCCTCGATCCTGCTGGTGCAGTTCGTCGGCATTCCCTTCGCGTTTCTCTTCGGGAGTCTGGCGGGACGGATCGGCGCCAAGCGCGCCATCTTCATCGGCCTGGTGGCCTACGGCGGGATCAGCGTGCTGGGCTACTACATGACCACGGCAACCCATTTCCTGATCCTCGCCGTCCTGGTCGGCATGGTCCAGGGCGGTACTCAGGCGCTGTCGCGCTCGCTCTTCGCCAGCATGATCCCGAAGCGGCAATCGGCCGAGTTTGTCGGATTTTTCGCGGTGGTGGAGAAGTTCGCGGGAATCTTCGGACCGCTGATCTTCGCGGCGACACTGGCCATCTCCGGCTCAAGCCGGAATGCCCTGCTCTCGGTCATCGGGTTCTTCCTGGTGGGAGGAACCCTGCTGTACTTTGTGGACGTGAAGGAAGGCCAGCAGGCGGTGCGCGTTCTCGAGGCGCGCTAGGCCTAGCGGGGCGCGCCCGCACGAAACGTCAGCTTCACCGGCAGGTGCGCCGCGCTCGCCTCGATGGTCACGGCCGTCACACGACGATCCGCGGTGAGATCGACCGTCCCGCGGCCCCGCGCCGCCTTGATGGTGCCGCCAGTGACGATGAGCGCCACCCGGCCGGGCTGGACAGTGCGAGTCCAGCGC
>JANOFA010001007.1:0-7996 GCA_031413355.1 Gemmatimonadota bacterium
ACAGGAAATTATCCAGCTATGGATTAACAATCCGGCAAAAAATAAAATGGATGAGCCAACGTATTTTCCGTTGCAGGCAAGTGAGACTCCCCGGCGCCGCGGTGGAATCACCAGGAAATCGTCGTCCGCCTCTTCCGGAAGATCGATCGCTATCTGGAGCGGTTCCCCGCAGGGCATCTGGTCATGTCACCGGCGGATGTCCGCTGGGGCAGGGATACCGGGGTGCAGCCCGACCTCTTCGTCGTGCCGAAAGCGGTCGCCCGCACCATGGACTGGCGCCAGATCCGCGAGCTGTTGCTGGTGATTGAGGTGGTGAGTCCGTCGTCGGCCCGCGCCGATCGCTTCACCAAGCGGCGGCGCTATCAGGAGGCGGGGGTACCGGTCTACTGGATTGTGGATCCGAAGGCTGAGGCGGTCGAGGTATGGACCCCCGAGGCCACCCTCCCGATCATCTCGAAGACGCAGGTCGTCTGGGCGCCCGCCGGCGCGGAAGAGGCGCTGGTGGTCGAGGTGGGGGAGTTGTTCAAGCCGGTGTAAGTCAGACCCATTGCCTACCGCCTGCTCTCCCTGATGTTATTGCTGAGCCATCTCAAAGAGTGCGGATGACCTTGGCTGGATTGCCTGCGATCAACGCGTCGGCGGGGTACACACCGGAGCAGACTGCCCCGAAGCCGACAACACTATTCCTGCCGATTTGCGTTCCGGGCAGAATGCCGGCGGCTGCCGCAATCCATACATTTTCATCCACAATCACTGGGGCTATGCGGACCGGTCCCTTGGGATCGTGACGCCGGGTCGGATCGACAGGATGGAAATCGGTATCGAGGATGCGAGCATCAGCGAGGATGGCTCTGGGCCCGATTCGAATCAATTGCGCGCAGCTGAACCTGGTCCCGTTAAGGTATGAATCATCGCCGATCTCGATGAGCGCCTCCGGTGTCTGGGTATAGGGAGTGACCTCCATTTTCACCCGGACGTTGTCGCCGAACACCACACGGCCTGGTCCGCGAATCGTAAGGCGCCCGTACACCCGCAAGTTCTTGCCGGCCGTGAAACGGATACCAATGCACCGGTACCACAGAACATATGCCTTGCCCCGGAGAAGACTGAGGGCCAACCGGGCCGCAGCGCCTGGATGTCTCAGTGCCTTTCCTGCCTGCCGCAGACCGGGCATTCAGCCTCCTCTCCGACCGGGAATGGCGATTACGCGTTCAATCAACCGGCTCATCTGTTCACTCATACTTAACGCGTCAAGTCGCGGATTCGAAGCCGGCACCGGCATTTTCCGATCGTCCAAGGCGGTGCACAGTGCGCTCGCCGCAGCCATCACGTCGTTGTCTGCCACCAGGAAATGCCCAGTCGCCTCAGCCAGCAGGCGCGCCGTCTCGCCGCCCGTGTCGGCGAACGCCAGAATCCTTCCGCCGGCACCCAAGTAATCATAGAGCTTATTGGGAATCTGGTCCGGCTGTTCCTGCGCCAGCAACAGATGCAGATTGGCAGCGGACATGAGCCGGAGTGCCTCATCCCGAGGGAGCCAATCGCGGAATCGCACGATCGATCCCAGGCCCAGCTGGAGCACCAGCGGCTCCAAGGCTTCGCCCTCATGATGGCGGCACTCTCCCACGAAATCAGCGATCACGTCGTCCGGTCCCAACCCGCGTGATCGCACCACCTTCGCGAGCGCGTGAAGGAACGGGCGTGGATCCCGAGCATACGAGCAGGTCCCGGCATGCAAGATCCGAAACGGGCGACCCTGCTCCGGCGCAGTGGCTCGCAGCCGCTCGATGCCGTTGTAGACCACCAGCACCTTCCCGCGCTGATCGGCCGGGAGCTTGGGTCGGAGATGCCGCGCGATCCCTTCGGAGACGGGCACAATCAGCTGCGCTCGTCGCAGGCACCGGCGCTCGAGCCAGCGGTCCACCGTGTCGGTGAGCCCGCTCCGCATCGCAGGGGGCTTTTGGTGATTGTCCGTCCACGGATCCCGCAGCTCCATCGCCCAGGGAGTGCCTCGGCCCATTATGGCGAGGCGCGCGGCGAGATGCGGAGAGAATGGTGGTGCGGTGCTGTACAGGACTGCGTCCGATGCGAGCAGCGCCCGCGCTGCCCGTGCGGCGGGTAGGATGAACCCCTGCTGGTCGTCAGGCAACCAGAGCCACGATACAATCCAACGCTTGGCCCGGCCCACGAAACTGATGCCAGGCAATTCGGTGGCGGTGCCCGCGCCGAGATCAGGCGGCATCCTTCGCCCGCGCGCGCGCACCCACCACTTCTTGATCATCAGGTAGACTTCGCGAGGGCTGCGCGAGCTCCGGACGGCATGCACAGTGATCCCGGGATCCGCCCTTACCACCGCATTGCTCTCCATGGTGTGAATTCGGGTGACGACGTGCACCTCGTGTCCCGCCGAGGCAAATGCACGGGCGACGTTAAATGCACGCTGCGAGCCCACCGCGGGATCAGGCGGATAGTGCAGTGCAATCAGGACGAAGCGCATGGTGTGTCGGTCAGTGGCTCAGGCCCAGCCGTCGCTTCACCGCCGCGACCGCCCGTCCGACGAAGTGCGCCAGCTCGGCGCGCGCCGCGCCGGTGAGCACAGGTAGCGTCTCATAGTCCATTGCCCGCAGCATGCTTCCCGCCCGCTTCTCGAAGCCCACCCGTTGCCCATGCGACAGCGCCTGCTTCCACCGGCCGGCGTTGTCCTTCTGCGGTGGCTGGTCCAGCAGCGGCCAGATGTGGCGTTTCTCATCCGGCACCGAGCGCTTTACGTCGCGGTGATACTCCAGCATCTGCGGGCTATACGCCACGCCCAGGAACGCGCAGAGCCGCTGCAGGATCGGCGCGGCATCGGTGACGAGGTCCTCGTAGCGCAGCTCGAAATAGCGGTCCGGTCCGAGGACGCCGCCGATCCGCCGGACCCACTCGACCTGCTCCCGCCACGCACAGGCGCAGTCGAACAGGTCCTGGATGCCGAAACTCTGCTGCTGCTGCGACAGGCAGGCATCGCGGCCATCGCGCACGATATGAATCACCTTGCAGGCCGGGAACCAGCGGTTGATCCGGTCGATCCGCTCCATGTTGCCCGGGTCCTTGTCGCCCCAGGCCCGCTTGCCCTTGGCGGCGGCGTAGGCCAGGTGAAAGGCGTCCACGATGCCGGCGAAGCCTGCCCGGTGACGGTGCGCCAGCACCCCATCCACCGTGAGCGGCACTTCCCACAGCCGGATGCGCTCCTCGGCGAGCAGCTCCGTCACCAGTCGCCGGGCATCGGCGTCGGCGCCGAGATTGCCGTAGTCGGCCAGCCGGTCCTCATACCGGGCCCAGAGCCCCACGGTATCGAGCGGGACGGCGAGGTCGGGGTGGTTGTCGAGCATGAGTCGCAGCAGTGTGGTCCCGCTGCGCTGGAAACCCACGATGAAGAACGGTTCGGTCATCGGCGCATGTCACGCATGAGAGTGCGGAGCGTCCGCAGACGATTGAAGGGTGCGGCGATCCGCTGGCCGGGCTTGAGCTTGAACGCCGCCCGAATGACGGGAGGGATGACGAGTTGATACTTGGGAGAAAGGGTCACGGCGCTCACGAGCGGACTCCGGCAAAGGTCTGGGCGAAAGATACGAGCGACGGTGCCGGCGTGCAGCCGGCGGGTGATCGCTTTTCCCCCTTTCCCCGCCGGTCGGGCACGGAGGCCCGACCTACCGGTTCCCCGCTCGATCCCGACTGTGCGGTCATCGGCGCATGTCACGCAGGAGAGTGCGGAGGGTCCGCAGGTGGTCGCCGTACACGCCGAGCATCACGCCGGTGTAGGCCAGCATGCCGGCGCTGACGGCCAGGGCAAACTGGAGGGCGAGGGGCCAGTCCGCTGGCAGGAAAGTGCGTACCGCGAGCACTGCGGCGGCCATGACGATCGAGGCGCGCAGCGGCGGGCGGATGGCGTCGAAATACTCGCTCAGCCGGAGCCCGCTTGCGCGGAGCACCGCGCGCAGCATCGGCAATGCGATGGCCGGATAGCCGATGATCCACGCGAGCGCCACGCCGTTCACCCCCCAATGCGACCCGATCAGAAAGAGCGGCAGCAGCACCGCCACGCCGATGAGGTTGTACCGCATCGACCGTCCCGACTGTCCCAGCGCCTGCAGCACATGGGGGTAGATGGTGGTGACGGCGCGGGCGGAGGCGTAGACCGAGAGCAGCGCGAGCGGTCCGATCGCCGGCCACCACCGCGGGCCCAGCACCACCACGGTGAACTGGTCGGCCACCGTGGCCAGCCCGACCGAGAGCGGCAGGGTGACGAGGGCGAGCGCTTCGGTCAGCCGCACCAGGTAGCGTCGCACCTCGGCCAGGTCATGCTGCACCGCGGAGAACAGCGCGGGCGTCACCTGGCCGACCATGGCGCTGATGCGGTCCACTGGAATGCTCGCGATGGTCCAGCCGTAGCTGTACGCGCCCAGCAGCGCCGGTCCCAGCCGTCGGCCGACCACGGCGAAATCGGCGTTGCTGTAGGCATACCAGGAGAGCCGCGACACCATGATGTGGCTGCCGAAACTCACCGCCGGCGCGATATCGCCAAAGGAAGCAGGCCACCTGAGGCGCTGCGGCCGCAGCGCCACCGCGACGACTGCACCAACGACACCGCCCACCAGCGTGCCGCCCACCAGCGCCCAGTATCGCAGGCCCATCAGCGCCAGCAGCAGGGTGACGAGACCCGCCAGCAGCGCCTCGACGGCGTCGAGCAGCGCGACCTGTTTGAAGGCAAGGTCCCGGCTGAGCAGCGATTTCGGAATCGTCTTGATGGCGGTGAGGACGAACACCGCGCTCAGTGCGGCGATCGGCCAGCGCGCCTCTGGCGCGTGAAAGAAGCTGGCATAGAGCGGCGCGGTGAGGGCGGCGAGCAGCCAGAGCAGGACGCCGAGGGCCAGGGTGACACCACCGATGGCGGCGATCTGTGGTTCGGTGAAGTCGCGCCGCCGGACAATCGCGGCGCCCAGCCCGAACTCGTTGACCAGCTGAATGAATCCTACGTACAGGGTGGCCAGCCCGAAGATGCCGTAGTCCCCCGGTGCCAGTATCCGCGCCAGCCCAAGCGTGATGCCCCAGCTGACCAGCTGGGTCGCCCACTTGAGCCCACCGGTCCACGCCACTCCGCGGATCAGCGCCCGATCGAGCTGCTGGCGGGTGGCTGCCGGCGTGCCCGCCGGTGGCGGAAGGACCGGGTCCTGAGTGGGCTCAACGTCTGGTGGCAAACGACTCCTCGTGGGGCAGGGCGATGCAAGCTGGCAGTATCAGGGCCATCACTCCGGCGGGGAGCGCCAATACCGTCGCCGACGGATGGCAACTAAGATAGTGGGGAGCAACTGCTTACGCGGCACTGCCGGCGCGAGGCGGTAGGCGGTGGGCGCGAGGTTGAGCGACTGGCTTCCGTGCCCATCTGCTATTCCCGGTCGCCGATCGCCTACCGCCTACCGCCTACCGCCTGCCACCTGCCGCCCGCCGCCTCTCGCCTACTCCCCATTCCCTATTCTCCTGTCTATCATCCGTGCCGCTTTCCTCCACTTCAATTCAGGGAGTCTTCGTGACGCAGACTGCGCTCCCGCGCATCGCGGTTGTCGGGTGCGGCGCCATTGCACGCTCGTTCCACCTGCCGGCGCTCATCCGGCACCCCGAGATCGTGCCTCACCTCATTCTGGTGGACCGGGACGCAGGCCGGGCCCGCGAGCTGGCGACGGAGTTCGGCATCCGGCGCACCGCAACGAATTATTCCGAGATTCTGCCGGATGTCGATGGCGTGATCGTCACCGTGCCTCACCAGCTCCACTATCCGATCTCGATGGAGTGCCTCCAGGCGGGGAAGCACGTGCTCTGCGAGAAACCGCTGGCGGAGTCGCCCGGGGAGGCGCGGGAGATGATCGCCGCGGCGGAGACCGCCGGCGTGACGCTGTCAGCCAACCACACTCGGCGATTGTACCCGGTGACCCAGCGGATCCACCAGCTGGTGCATGAGGGCGCGATCGGCAAGCTGAAACAGATCCAGTTCTTCTGGGGCGAGAAGTTCGACTGGCCCGCGGCGTCCGGATTCTACTTCGGTCTCGGCGGGGCACCGCACGGCGTGCTGTTCGACAAGGGTCCGCACGCGCTCGACCTGATCTGCTGGTGGCTGGGCGGGAAGCCGGAGGTGGTGTCCTGCCGCGATGATTCCTTCGGCGGTGGCGAGGCGATGATCAGCCTCACGCTGGAGCGGAACGGGTGCACCGTGGATTGCCAGTTCAGCTTCCTGAGCCGGTACCCCAACACCTACTCGCTGGTGGGCGACGCGGGCCGCATCGACGCCGCGCTGTTCGAGTTCAGGAGCTTCGACCTGGTCTCGCATGGCGGAGCCCGCAGGAAGATCAAGCTCGCCACGAACGCGAAGTCCATCGGCGATTTCGGTCCCGTCATGATCGACAACTTCCTGGCGGTGATCCGCGGGACGGCGCGCCCCCTGGTTCCGGCCTCGGAGGCGCTCGACAGCGTGGTGCTGATCGACGAATGCTACGCCCGTCGCCAGCGCTACGACATGCCGTGGCACGACTCCTGGCAGCGGGTGATTCATGTCTGAGCGGGTACTGATCACCGGAGCCGGCGGGTTCATCGGGGGGCGGATCGCGGAAGCGCTGCACTGTTCCGGCCTCATGACGGTGCGGGCCGGCATCCGGCGCTGGTCGAGCGCGGCACGGATTGCCCGGTTCAAGATGGAGATCGTGCTGGCCGATGTCATGGACCCGGCGTCAATCGGGGAGGCGATGCGGGGGGTCGATCTGGTGGTGAATTGCGCCCGGGGCGGCGACGACGAGAGCCACGCGAGCATGGAGAATGTGCTCGCGGCGGCCCGCCAGGCCGGTGTCAAGCGGCTGGTGCACCTGAGCTCGGTGGCGGTGTACGGCACGCAGTCGGGAGTCATCGATGAGTCCACGCCCTTCCAGCCCAGCGGCAACAAGTACGGCGACTCCAAGATTGACACCGAGGAGGTGTGCTGGAAGTACGGACGCGAGGGCTTTCCCGTGGTGGTCCTCCGGCCATCGATCGTGTACGGGCCGTTCAGCGACCTCTGGACGGTGGAATTCGCCGAGCGGATGGCGACGGGCCGGAGGATGCTGCCGCGGGAGTACTGCGAGGGGACCTGCAACCTGGTCTACGTCGACGACCTGGTTGCCGCGGTCATTCGGGGCCTCACGAGCGGGACCGGTATCAACGAAGCCTACAACATCAACGGCCCTGAGTTATCCATCACCTGGAATCAGTACTTCGATGCGCTGAACGGTGCGCTTGGGCTGCCGCCGCTCAAGCCGCAGGGCCGGACCTCCGCCCGGCTCGCCGCCGCCGCGATGCAGCCGGTGCGCACCGGGGCGAAGCTCCTGCTGAAGCGGTTCCAGGAGCCGATCATGGGGCTGTACAAGCGGAGTGCACTGGCCAAGGCCGTGATGAAGCAGGCGGAATCCGCGATTCGGCAGACCCCCACGGCCTCAGAGTTCGACCTGTACAGCCGGAAGCTCTCCTTCCCGAGCACCAAGGCGGAACGGCTCCTCGGGTACAAGCCGGTATTCGATATGGCCGATGGTGTTGCCCTGAGCGCCGGCTGGCTGCGGCATCATCGGTACGTCCCGCCGGCCGGGGGGTGAGCTTGGCCTCGGCCGATCCCCTCGTGATCGTCCATATCGTCGCTCCCGGAGTGGTCGGCGGGACGGAGAGCGTGATCCGGGGCCTTGCCATCGGCCACCACCGACAGGGACATCAGGTCCATGTCATCGGGGTGGTCGAGCCTGAGCCCCGGGACCATCCCTACCTCCGCTCTCTCAGCGACGCCGGCGTGAGCGTCCACGCGCTGCACCTCCCGAACCGAGCCTACCTTCGGGAACGCCGGATAGTAAAGCGCCTCCTGCAGGAGATTCGACCAGACGTGGTCCACACCCACGGCTACCGGCCCGACATCCTTGATGCGCCGCTGGCCCGGTCCTTCGGCATCGCCACC
>JANOFA010001008.1:0-1419 GCA_031413355.1 Gemmatimonadota bacterium
GTCGAGCTGGAGCGCGCCATCTCCCGGGTCGAGGATGTGGGCTGGCCAGGGCTGCGCGCGGCCGGTCCGGATGGTCCAGGGTCGATGCCGCCGGCCTATATCGCGGAAGCCGGCCGCAACCTCGTCAACTCCTGTCCCGCCTCCGGTGTCCTGGTGACGGGCTCGGAGCTGGAGGCGGTCGGGGTGTGGAGCGCACTGGTGACCCAGCACCTCCGCGCCGATCTCGTGCTGTTCCTGCCGGTCCGCTATCGTGAGGACTCGATCTACCGTCAGCGCATGGCCGCTGAACTGCGGGTGGCGCCGGTGCTGCCGGTCGAGGCTGCCCTCGAGCGCGTGGCGGAGCAGCGTCCCGTCTGCTACAGCCCCATGAGCGAGAGTGGCCTGGCCCCCCGCACCGGGCTGAGCCCGATGCGCCTGGTCCGGGTCACGGGCAGCAGCGTGGTCGTGCTCTCCGATGCGCTGGGCATCTCCGAGCTCCTGCACGCCACGCTCATGCGTCCCGCCGCGTTGCCGCGCGAGGTGATCATGCTCTATCGCACCGCGGCGCGGTTCAACCACGAACTCTGCGGTTCCCTCCTGGCCCCGCTTGGCGCGCAGCAACGGGACGCTTGCGGTCATTAGTCTCCACCCTCCGCAGTCGCTTCACATGACAGCCTTCCGACGCGTTCTGGTAGCGAATCGGGGTGAAATCGCCCTGCGGATCATTCGCGCCTGCCACGAGGAGGGCCTCGAGGCGGTGGCGGTGTATTCCGACGCCGATCGTCTCTCGCCTCACGTGCGCGCCGCCGATCTCGCCGTCAACATCGGACCGGCGCTCCCCGCCGAGAGTTACCTGCGCATCGACCGGCTCCTCGAGGCCGCGCACCGGACCGGTGCCACGCTGGTGCACCCGGGCTACGGCTTTCTGGCGGAGCGGGCGCCCTTTGCCCAGGCGGTGGCGGACGCGGGGCTGGTCTTCGTCGGCCCGCCGGCCGCCGCCATCGTCGCGATGGGCGACAAGACCGAGGCGCGTCGCCGGATGGCCGCTGCCGGCGTCCCGATCGTGCCCGGACTCACCCTGCCGATCACCGATCCCGTGGCGGCGGCCGCGGCGGCGGCGGAACTCGGCTATCCGGTGCTGGTCAAGGCGGCGGCCGGCGGGGGCGGGAAGGGGATGCGCGTGGTCCGGCAGGCTGCCGAGTTAGGCGCCGCGCTTGTCACGGCGGCGTCGGAGGCGCTGAAGGCGTTCGGTGACGCGAGCGTGTATCTCGAGAAATACGTGGAGCGGCCTCGCCACGTCGAGATCCAGGTGCTCGCCGATCACCAGCGGACGGTGCATCTGGGCTGTGTCTCCGAAACGCACGGTCGCAAGGCCCCGCTCCGTGATCGCCACGAGCATATGACCGACGACCGTCGGCACAATGGTAAAGCGAAGCGTCA
>JANOFA010001009.1:0-5778 GCA_031413355.1 Gemmatimonadota bacterium
CGGTCGCGGCGCAGCTGCGCCGGACTCACCGCTGGTGCGACGGGCTGCGGCTCCGGCTCTCTCGCCGTGGTCGCAGACGACTCCGCGGGGGCGCCCACCGGCGCGCTGCTCTCGACCACCGGCGCAGGGGGGGGCGGGTCCGTCTGTTCCGGGCCGGCTGCCTGCTGTGATTCCGTAGGCACCGTTGTCGGCTCACCCTGTGGCACCGATTTCCACGGCTGCCACACCGCGAGAGCCGCGGCGATCACCACGACCCCCAGGCCACCGCCGATGAGCGGCCACTTGGAGCCGGCCTTCCTGGGGGGAATCCCGCTGGTGACCACCGTCGCCGCACTCGCCATCGCCATTGCCGAGCGAGGGTTCGCCGGTCGGCCCTGGTTACCGGGGCCGGTCCGGGGCGGCGGGGCGGCCGCCGCCCCCGCCTTGGTGCGCTTGGTGATGGGAGTCGGGCTGATCGGCGTACTCAGCCGCTGCAGCAGCTTGGTATTCTCGCTCTTCTTGGCCAGCTCGATCAGCTGGACGCGCATCACATCGTCGGTCTTGGCAGGCGGGTCGCCGATGGCCTCGACGGCCGCCTCCATGTTGGGCCACCGCTCGGCCGGATCCTTGGCCAGCATCCGCAGCACAGCCAGGCGAAGGTCATCGGGGCAATCGGGACGCGCCGCCTCGATCGGCGGGGGGGGATCGTTGAAATGGCCGTACATGATGGCCATCATCGACCCGCCGGCGAAGGGCGGCCGTCCGGTGATCATCTCGTAGGCCACAATACCGAGCGAATACTGGTCCGAGGCGCCGGTGACGTCCTGCGCCATGCACTGCTCCGGACTCATGTAGGTCGGCGTCCCGACCGTCATGCCGGTCATCGTCAGCCCCTCTGCCTGCGACACCTTGGCAATTCCGAAGTCGGTCACCACCGCCCAGCCTTCATCGTCGATCATGATGTTGGCCGGCTTGATGTCCCGGTGGATGATCCCGCGCCGGTGGGCGTAACCAAAGGCGCCCCCCACCTGCTGCAGGATCATCTGGACCATCGGGATCGGCAGCGGGCCCAGCTCCTTCAGCACCGAATCCAGCGGTCGCCCCGAGATGAACTTCATCACGAAATAGAGCAGCGCGTCGGTCTCGCGCACGGCGTAGACCGGGATGATGTTGGGATGGCTGAGGGAGGCGGCGGTGCGGGCTTCGCGCTTGAAGCGTTCAATCATGCCGTCGCCGTGAACCAGCGACGGAGACATCACCTTGATGGCGACCTTGCGGTCCAGCGCCATCTCGTGCGCCAAATAGACAGCGGCCATGCCGCCGCGGCCCAGCTCGCCCAGCACGTCGTATTCACCGAGAGTGGCCCTGCGGAGAAACTCCTCCTGTTCCTGCCACATGCCATCGGCGCCGCCGGTGCGCGGTGCCGGTGCGACAAACTGCTCCGTGGCCAGGGAGCCCTGCTGTCCCGAGACATCGTCACCACATACCGTGCAGTAGTGCGCCCCGGCGGTCACCGGGTTGCCACAACGGGCACAGAATGATGGGGCGATGGGCAGGGTCACGCGCGTTCCTTGCGGGGGCCTGGCCGGCTCAACAGGAGCAGGCAAATTAACACACTCCGGCGGAGAAGGCTCGCTAACTGCCGCCCCGGGGCCGCACTCCGGAGGTCCTGACCGACGGCCGGACTTCCACCGGCACCGTCGCCCGCCGACCACCGGCATTGGCCGCGATCCGTGCATTGCCGAAGCGCAGGCCGATGACCGTCCCCGCAGCATCGACGGTCGCGATCGCCGGCTCGCTCGACACCCACTCAATCGGAAACCCGGGGAGCAACCCGCCACGCACTCCCTGAACGATGGCCTTCAGGTGGGCCGATTCGCCAGCCCGCAGGACCAGCGCGCCCGGCTCGATCCGGATCACCGCCGGCGCGACAGGGGAGACTTTCACCTCGAAGGAGGCAAGTCCCGCACCGATCGAGGCGCTGATCCGGGCGCTACCCGGCCCGATACCGCGCAGCGTCCCATCTGATTCTACCACAGCGACTTCTACATGGCTCGAGGCCCAGGTCACGAGCCGCCCCGGCAGGCTGGACCCGAGTTGATCGGTGGCCTGGACCAGAAGTGTGATCTCCTCACCCACGCCAAGCACCGAGACTCGTGGCAGAATGCGTACAGCGGCAACATCGACCCGGGTGATCTGGTAGCTCGCCTCCGCCACCCTGCCCCCGTGACGCACCCGGATCCGGGCCGTGCCGGGACGGATGGCGGCGAGATCGCCCTCACCGGAGACCCGCAGCACCTCGGTGTCACTCGATTCCCAGGACGCGTCGACCACGTGGCGTGTCTCACCCCCGGTGAGCTGCCACAGCACCGCGAGCCGCACCACCTGACCGGTCGCGAGCGATCCTCCTCCGGGCACGATCGTCAGGACCCCCGGCGCGGCGCGGACCTCGACGGTCAGCTCCGACAGCTGGGCCTCACAGCTCGCCTGGATTCGGGCGACCCCCTCGGCCAGACCCTGAACCGTCCCATCGCTTTCGACGGTGACTCGCGATGGATCGAGTGTGGTCCACTGCACTTGGCGCGCGGGCAGGACGGCACCAGCCTGGTCCAGCACCGCCACGGTGATCCGCCGACGCTCCCCAATCTGCCACGGCCCCTCCGGTGGCGTCAGTCGCAGCTGGGCGGCGGGCACCCGGGCCACCCGGACCTGGACGACTGCGCCGGCCTGCTCACACCGGGCCGAGATCTCGGCGACACCTTCACTCAGCCCAGTGATCACCCCGGCGTTCGAGACGGCAACGATGCCCGGCGACGTCGAGCGCCACTCGGTCCGGGCGTCATGCACCTGGAGACCGGCCCGATCCCGGGCAAGCGCCTGCAACCGCAGGCCGGCGCCGGCCTGCAGTACCACCCCATCGGGGTCAATCGTCAGGCTCAGCACCGGACCGGACACCACGTGCGGCTGGGTGGCGCGGCTCGGCAGCGGCACAGGACTCAACGGCACGCTCGGCCGGGGCACGACGGGCGAGCCTTGGGGTGCCTGGGCCAGGGCCCGCAACGCGGCCCGCAGCTGGGGATCGGATGGCAGCAGCGCTTCCGCCGCAGTGATCGACTCCGCCACCGAGGGCCAGCGCGCCTCCGGTCGCTTGGCCAGCATGCGCTCGACCGTCTCCGCCAGCGAAAGGGGACAATCCGGCCGCAGCGGCAGCAGCGGTGGTGGCGGGTCGGACACATGCGCCAGCATGACGGGCATGACCTCCTCATGGACGAATGGCGCGCGGCCGGTCAGCAGTTCGAAGGCCACACAGCCCAGCGCGTACTGGTCCGAGGCCCCGGTCACCGGCTTGCCGCTGCACTGTTCCGGGCTCATGTAGGTCGGTGTACCGACGGCGGAGCCGGTCTGGGTCAGCCCGGTGCCCTGCGCCACCTTGGCGATGCCGAAGTCGGCGACAATGGCCTGGCCGTCCTCATCCAGCATGATGTTGGCCGGCTTGATATCGCGATGAATCACCCCGCGACCATGGGCGTGCTCGAGGGCCGCTCCCACCTGCGCCAGGATTGCGAGCACGACCGGCACCGGCAGGGGACCCGCGGCGAGGACCCGGTCGAGCGGGCGGCCGGGCACGTACTTCATCACGAAGAAGCGCAGCTCCGCGGTGGTGCGCACGGCGTAAATCGGAATGATGTTGGGATGACTGAGCTGGGCGGCGGTCCGCGCTTCCTGCAGGAATCGATCGGCCATGCCGGCGGTCGTCTCAAGACCCGGAGTCATGACCTTGATCGCCACCTGGCGGCCCAGCGCCAGATCCTCGGCGAGAAACACCGACGCCATCCCGCCGCGGCCGAGTTCGCCAAGCACCTGGTACTCCCCCAGGGTGGCGGCGGCGAGCTGGGCCTGCAGGGCGTCCGGCAGGATCCTGGAGGCACGCCCGGCCACCCCGGTCAGGGAGGCGCCGCATTGCATGCAGAAGCGAGCGTCCCCGACGACCACGCACAGGCAGGCGTGACAGAGCTGGGCGGTTCCGGAAGTCATCTCCGGAGTATCGGCGCGGGGGACGGGGGGATGAAGGACGGCGGTGGGCGATAGGCGATAGGCGGTAGGCGGTCAGGCGGTCAGGCGGTCAGGCGGTCAGGCGGTCAGGCGGTCAGGCGGTATGACGAAGGTACGGATCTCGATGCGGGCGCCAACGGCTAACGATCAATGTCGAATGGCCATTGGCTGACGGCTGACGGCTGACGGCTGACGGCCGACGGCTACCTGATCCCCTCCCCCGCCTCGAAGTCGTAGAGTGTGACCAGCCGCAGCCGGAAGTGCGTCGTCCAGTAGCCCCGCAGCGCCTGAACGAACTGGGTCACCGCTGCGTTCTTCTCCGACTGGGCGAGGTACAGATTGTCGATCGCGATCCGTCCGATGACATAGCGGTTGTACGCGACATCGAATCGCCGGCCGGCCACGGTATCGGCTTTGGCCGACAGCGCGAGGTTCCGCCGTGCCTGCGGC
Organism: Gemmatimonadota bacterium; assembly: GCA_031413355.1. Taxonomy (GTDB): domain Bacteria; phylum Gemmatimonadota; class Gemmatimonadetes; order Gemmatimonadales; family GWC2-71-9; genus JADJOM01. The sequence continues at coordinate 4,483 of JANOFA010001009.1, forward strand.
AGTTCCAGCGCCACGAAGTGCGCCTGCTGCGCGATCTCCTCCAGGTCGGACCGGGTCGTGTTGGCGATGCGTTCCAGGTCCGCCTCCGCAGCCTGAACGGTTTCCTTGCGCGCGCCCCACTGGATCAGGGGCACCTGCACCGACAGGCTGAACTGGCGCGCCTCGAGCAGGTTCTGGTAGGCGTCATTCACCCCTGAACCGGTTGCATTGAAGCCGTAACTCGCCTCGACGGTGGCCCCCATCCCGTTATTGAGCTTCGCTTCTGTCACCCGGCGCCGGGCCTGCACCGCCTGCAGCTCGGCGTCGCTCGCCAGCGCCCGGTTCCGGAGCGCCTCGGTCACCGCGCGCGCGGTATCGGGCTCGAACTGCGGCACATCGGCGGGTGCGACGATTTCGATCGGTGCGTTCGGCGCCAGGTTGAGCGCCAGCCGGAGCGCCGCCACGGCGCGATCCAGTTGCAGCCGGGCCCCATCGGCGGACGAGCGCGCCCGCAGCAGCGCCAGCTCGCTCTGCAGCAGGTCATCCTCCCCGATCTTGCCCACCTCGTAGCGCCCTTTGTTCAGGGTGTAGAGGGTATCGTTGACCGCCGCGTTCTTGATCGCGTTGTCGAATTCGACCCGGGCGGAATAGACATCGAAGAACAGGTTGGTCGTCTGCAGCGCGATCTCTTCGCGTGCCTCCCGATACTGCCGCTCCGCCAGCTCGGAGCGCACCGGTTGCTCCCGCCGGTCCCAGCCCCGGACGTTGGGCCGGAAGATGGGCTGCCGGAGGCCCACCGTGACCGGGGTTGACGACCAGGTCCGGAGCGACTGCTGGCCGCTCACCGAAAGCCGCGCGAGCGACGACGAGACGAACAGGTCTCCGCCGGTGACGGGGAGCGACTGGGTCACGGTCGCCGTAAGTGCGCTGTTCAACTGGTCCTGCGGCTTGAACAGCGTGGTTCCGTCCGGCTGCAGCACCTGGATGATCGACCGGTTGTAGGACGGCACCGTCCCGCCGAGGGAGAGCTGCGGCAGCAGTCGCGAGTAGAACGCCCGGCCGGTGAAGCGCGCGGCGTCGCGGGCGGCCAGCGCGGCGCGGGCCCGATAGCTGTTCGATTGTGCCAGCCGGATCGCTTCCGGCAGCGTGATCGGCGTCTGGGCGACCAGCGGCCAGGCGAGGAACGGGAGGGCGATCAGCACCAGGAAGGTGCGACAGTGACGCGGCATGGTTCGGCTCATTCGTAGCGGAGGCAGGTCACCGGGTCCTGTTGCGCCGCGCGGTGGGCCGGCACGATGCCGAACACCGCCCCGACGG
>JANOFA010001010.1:0-7093 GCA_031413355.1 Gemmatimonadota bacterium
CTCGATCCGGGAGATCTGCCGCACGGTCCACGATCAGGGCGGACAGGTCTACATGGACGGCGCCAACATGAACGCGCAGGTGGGCCTCTGCCGCCCGGGCGATTTCGGCGCCGATGTCTGCCACCTGAACCTGCACAAGACGTTCTGCATCCCGCATGGCGGCGGCGGTCCCGGCATGGGACCGATCTGCGTGGCACCGCACCTCGCGCCGTTCCTGCCGGACCATCCCGTGGTCCCGCAGGGTCATCCCCAGAGCTGCGGGACGATCGCCGCCGCGCCGTGGGCCAGTGCGGCGATCCTGCCAATCTCCTACGCCTACATCGCGCTGATGGGTCATGACGGCCTCGCCGAGGCCACCAAGGTCGCGATCCTGAGCGCGAACTACATCGCCCGCCGTCTCGCCGAGCATTTCCCCATCCTCTACAGCGGCAGCAACGGCCTGGTGGCGCACGAGTGCATCGTCGACATGCGCCCGTTCAAGCAGTCCGCCGGCATCGAGGTCGTGGATATCGCCAAACGGATCATCGACTACGGCTTCCATCCGCCGACGGTCTCGTTCCCGGTGCCGGGCACACTGATGATCGAACCGACCGAGAGCGAGCCGCGCGAGGAACTCGACCGCTTCATCGACGCGCTGATCGCCATCCGCGGGGAAATCCGCGAGATCGAGGAGGGACGCGCGCCGCGAGAGAACAACCTGCTCACCAACGCGCCGCACACGCTGGTGCAGGTGATCGGCGACGCCTGGGACCGGCCCTACTCACGGGAGCGCGCGGCCTTCCCCGCGCCGGGCCTGCGCGAGCACAAGACCTGGCCGACCGTGGGACGGGTCGATGGTGCCTACGGCGACCGGAACCTGGTCTGCACCTGTCCGCCGATGGCGGAATACGGGGCGCTGTAGGGGCCGCGGCATCGTAGGGGGCCGCCTATTGGCGGCCCCTACGGCGGCCCCTACGGCGGCCCCTACGGCGCGTATTCCGCACCCGTCGCCATGCCCTGGTCCTTCCACCTCGACCGCACCGGCCACCCCGGCTGGCACCAGATGGCGCTGGACCAGGCGCTGCTCGACGAGACCGAGCGCACCGGCGACGGAACGGTGCGACTCTACCGCTGGTCCCCCCACTGCCTCTCCTTTGGCCGGCATGAACCGGCGCTCCGCCGCTACGACCGCGACCGGATTGCCGCCCTCGGCCTCGACACAGTCCGCCGCCCCACCGGCGGCCGGGCGGTGTGGCATGCCCGCGAGCTGACCTACAGCATTATCGCTCCCGCCGCCGCGTTCGGCGGTCTGCGCGAGAGTGGCCGACAGATCCACGAAACGCTTGCAGTCGCGCTTCGCAGCCTCGGCATCGTCGCGGAGCTCGCCCCGACCACGCGGACACCGGGATTGCACGCCGGCGCCTGCTTCCAGGGCGCCGTCGGCGACGAGGTCACGGTGGGCGGGCGAAAGCTGATCGGCAGCGCCCAGCTCCGGCAGGGTGACGCGCTGCTGCAGCACGGCAGTCTGCTGCTCGAGGATGATCAGACGGTCGTGACGCAGGTCTCGCGCGGCCGTGTGGGCACGGGTGGCGAGATCACCCTGAGCGAAGCGCTGGGCCGATCGGTGAGCTTCGAGGAGGTGGCCGATCTGATTGGCGCCGCCTTCAGCCGGTGGCTCGCCCCCTCCGGCACCCTCGATGAACTCCTGGCCGACCAACTCGTGGCACTCCACGCCGACCGCTTCCGCGACCCAGCCTGGACCTGGCGGCGGTAGGGCGCTCTTCCCGCAGCACTGGTGGCGCCGGCTCGCCGCACGGCCTTACCTTAAAGCAGCCATGCGCTGCTCCCCGTTCTCCCTCGCGCTCTGCCTCCTTTCCGTTGCTCCACCGCTCGCGGCCCAGCAGCCGCCCGATGGCGGCACGCTGGTCGTCGCCGGACCGAAGGAAGCGTTGAGTCCGGTGCCGACCCTCTGGCGCAACGACCAGTTCAACCGGGAAGTGAGCGACCTGCTCTTCCTGCGGCTCGCCGATGTCGGCCCGGAGGTCAGCACCACGAACGAACGGAGCTTCCTCCCCCGACTTGCGTCGCGCTGGAAGCGGCAGGATCCGCGCACGCTGGTCTTCGAGCTTGATCCCCGCGCCAGATGGCACGACGGGACGCCGGTCACGGCGGGGGATGCGGTATTTGCGCTGAATCGTGCGCGGGACCCGAAACTCTCGCCCCAGCTCGCCACCCTGCTGCGCCGCATTTCCAGGGTGACCGCCACCGACCCGCGCCACGTCACCGTCACGTTCACCGAGGCCTATCCCGAGCAGCTGTACGACGCGACCTACCACGCCCCGCCGCTGCCGGCCCACCTGCTCGCCTCGATTCCGCCGGAGTCACTGGCCACGTCGGCATTTGTCCAGAACCCGGTCGGGAATGGCCCCTACCGATTCAGCCGCCGCGTACCGGACCAGCTGCTCGAGCTCGCCGCGAACAACGCCTTCTTCCTCGGTAGACCCGCGATACACCGGGTGCTCTTCCTGGTCGCCACCGATGGTGAGGCTCGGCTCAACCTGCTGCTCTCGGGCACCGCGGATGCGGCCGACAACATCTACTCGCTGCCCAACCCGGCGCGGGTCGAGAAGCTGCCGGACTTCTTCTACTACCCCGTCCCCGGCCTGAACCTCCAGTACGCCACGCTCAACCTCCGCGATCCGTCCGACACCAGCCGGCCGCACCCGATCCTCGCCGATCCTGTCGTGCGCCGCGCACTGGTCCTCGCCATCGACCGGGAAACGATCAGCAAGCTCGCTTTCGGCCGGTTCACCCGGACACCCAGCGCGCCGGTCTCGGCACTGGTCGGGCGGAACGCCGAGGCGCCACCGCCGTTGCCGTACGACACGGCGCAGGCGCGCCGGCTGCTGGCATCCCGCGGCTGGGTGGATCATGACGGCGACGGCGTGCTCGACAAGGACGGGCGTTTGCTGCAGCTGACGGCGATGGTCCCTCCAGTCGCCTCGCGTCGGCAGATGTCGGCGCAGATGCAGGAGGCCTATCGGCGAATCGGAATCCAGTTACTCCTGGAGCCACTCGACATTCCGGTGTTTATCGAGCGGCGCAACGCCGGCAAGTTCGACCTCGACTTCTACTCCACGAACCAGGATCCCACGCCCGCCGGACTGACCCAGAGCTGGAGCTGTGCCGCGCCGAGCAGCTCGAATGCGGGGCACTACTGCAATCCGTCGGTGGACTCGCTGATCGCGCTGGCCACAGTGGCGCCGAAGGATCCCGGCCGGCTCTACCGTGAGGCGGTGCGGCGGATCGCGGAGGACGTCCCCGCCATTTTCATCGCGGCGCAGGTACCGGTCGTTGCAGTGCACCGCCGCTTCACCAACGTTTCGCTGCGGCCGGAATCCATCTGGGCCAATCTGTGGCTGTGGCGGGTGCGGCCCGGCCAGCAGCTCGAACGGGACCGCCAGTGAGCGGCTGGCTGCTGCGCCGCAGCCTGCAGGCGGTCCTGACGTACCTCGTGGCCGTCAGCCTCATCTTCTTCCTCATGCGTCTCGTGCCGGGCGACCCACTCGCCCGCCTCTCCGATGACCGACCCATGCCGCCGGAAGCGATCGCGGCGCTGAAGGCCCGTTACGGCCTCGACCAGCCGGCCGGCCGGCAGTTCATCGTTTTTGTCTCCCAACTCTTCCGCGGCGATCTCGGCCGCTCGATCGAGCGCGGTGGCCGGCCCGTCACCGCCCTCGTGATCGAGCGCCTTCCCGCTACGCTGCTGCTCGGCGGCACCGCATTGCTGTTGAACCTCACGCTGGGTCTCTGGCTGGGCGCGTGGCAGGCCACGCACCGCGGCACCGGGACGGAGCGTCTGGTCGGAGCGGTCTCGCTGACGCTGTACGCGGTACCGTCATTCTGGCTCGGGCTGGTCCTCGCCTGGGCATTCGGTACCGAGCTGCGCTGGCTCCCGGTGGCGTTCATGACATCGCCATGGCTCTCGCCGTCAGCGTCGTTCGCGGCACGCACGGCGGATCTGCTGAGGCACCTCGTCCTCCCCGCGCTCACCCTGACCCTCGTCACCCTCGGGGCAACAGCGCGTTACCAGCGCGGCGCCATGTCCGAGGCATTCTCGCTCGGGGCCGTGCGCGCGGCGCGGAGTCGCGGCCTGACGGAATCGGTGATCCGCTGGCGCTACGCCTGGCGCAGCGCGCTCGGCCCGATGCTCGCGCTCTTCGGCCTCTGGCTGCCGATGCTGGTGGCTGGCTCCGTCTTCGTCGAGTCGGTCTTCGTCTGGCCCGGCATAGGGTCGCTCGCCGCTGATGCGATCGCCAGTCGCGACTACCCGGTGATCATGGGCACGACCCTGCTGGTGTCGGCCGCCGTGGTCGGCGGCAACCTGCTGGCCGATGTCCTGCACCGCTGGCTTGATCCCCGGTTGCGCGAGACATGAACGCGCTCGGGCTGCGGCTCTGGGCAGATCCGGCGGGACGGGTGGGCACAATCGTGCTCCTGGTGCTTGTCGTCGCGGTCATCGTGTTGCCCCCGCTGTTGCCGGCGCCGTGGCTGCAGCCGGATATCGCGCACGGCGGGCAGGCGCCGGGCGCGCAGCACCTGCTCGGCACCGACCATCTGAGCCGTGATGTCCTCTCCCGGGTCGTCAGCGGCGGGCGCATCTCGCTCCTGGTGGCGGCTGGCGCGGTCGCGATGTCGCTCACACTCGGCACGCTGGTGGGCCTCGTGGCGGGCTACGCGGGCGGCTTGGTCGACGCCGTGTTGATGCGGCTGGTGGATGCGACGCTCGCGGTGCCCCGTCTCTTCCTGCTGCTGCTGCTGGTGGCTGCGCTGGAGCGGATCCCGCTCCCGGTCCTGATCCTCAGCATCGGCGCAACCGGCTGGCTGGGGACCAGCCGCCTGGTCCGCGCCGAGGTGCTCCGGCTCAAGACACTCGACTTCACCCGCGGTGCGGTTGCGCTGGGGGCCCGACCGACGCGCGTCCTCTTCACCCACCTGCTGCCGAACGTGACTGGACCGCTGGCGGTGGCGACCACGCTCGCGGTCGGCGACGTCATCCTGCTCGAGGCCGGTCTCTCCTTTCTCGGCCTCGGGGTGCAGCCGCCGACACCGTCGTGGGGCGGCATGATCTTCGACGCCAAGCCGTACATCGTCTCCGCCCCCTGGACCAGCCTCGCCCCGGGTGCAGCGATTGTCCTCACGGTCCTGGCGGTGAATCTCGTCGGCGACGCGCTCAGCCACGCACAGGCGGAGGGCGGATGACCCCTGTGCTCGATGTGCGCGAACTGCGGGTGCGCTTCCCGGGGCGGAGCGGTCCGGCGTGGCCGGTCGATGGGGTCGATTTCACGCTGGCGCGTGGTGAGATGCTGGCGCTGGTCGGCGAGTCGGGCTCGGGGAAGAGCCTCACCAGTCTGGCGCTGCTCCGACTGATACCGGCCCCAGGCAGCATCACCACCGACAGCAGCATCCGTCTTGGCGAGACCGAGGTGATGTCGCTCGAGGGCGACGCCCTGCGGCGCATTCGAGGGCGACGCATCGGTCTGGTGATGCAGGATGCGCTGGGGAGCCTCAATCCTGTTCTGACCATTGGCGACCAGCTGACCGAAACGCTCCGGACCCACTTCCCGCTTTCCCGTCAAGACGCCAAGGCCCGGGCAGAAGCACTTCTCACCGAGGTCGCACTGCCCGATCCGGCCGGCCGGCTGGCCAGCTATCCGCATCAGCTGAGCGGTGGACAGCGGCAGCGGGTGCTCTTGGCCCTGGCGCTCGCCGGTGAGCCGGAGGTTTTGATCGCCGACGAGCCGACCTCCGCGCTTGATGTGACCGTGCAGGCCCAGATTCTCTCGCTGGTCGATCACCTTCGGGCCGCCCGCGGCATGGCGGTCCTGCTGATCACGCACGATCTCGCCATCGTGGCCGGACGGGCGGACCGTGTCGCCGTCATGTACGCCGGCCGTATCGTAGAAACCGGACCAACGCTCGCGGTCTTTGCGAAACCGGGCCACCCGTACACCCGCGGCCTGCTGGACTCGCTCCCCCGGCTGCGCGGACCAATCCGTCTCGTGGCGCCGATTGCCGGATCGGTGCCTTCCCCCGACGCCTGGCCGGTGGGCTGCCGCTTCCATCCACGCTGTCCCCGCCGCATGCCGACCTGCACCAGTCATCCCCCGGTGGTCCCGCTCGGTGCGGGGCGTTCCATGCGCTGCTGGCTACCGGGGACGCCGCCATGACGGCACCACTGCTCGATGTCACTGATCTCGTGGTGCATTACCGCCCGGCCGGGTTCTTCCGAACCCGCCCGGTGGTGCGCGCGGTCGACGGGGTGAGCTTCGCGATCGGGGCCGGGGAAACGCTCGCGCTGGTGGGAGAGTCGGGCTCGGGAAAGTCCTCGGTGGCGCGCGCTGTACTGCGGCTCGGGCCCGCGACCGGCGGCAGCGTGAGGTTCCAGGGCACGGAGCTCCTCACGCTGGCCGAGGCGCCACTGCGTCAGTTGCGCAGACGAATGCAGATCGTGTTTCAGGATCCCTCGAGCGCGCTCAACCCGCGCATGCGGATTGGCGATGCGATCGGCGAAGGACTGGGGATTCACCGGCTGTTCCCCGCCCGCGATATCCCGCGTCGGGTCGCTGTGCTGATGGAAGAAGTCGGGCTGGATCCCGGCTGGGCGGTAAAACGGCCCCATGAACTCTCGGGCGGACAGCGACAGCGGGTCGGGATTGCCCGTGCCCTGGCAGTGGAACCGGCGCTGCTGATCTGCGACGAGCCGGTGTCCTCACTCGACGTCTCGGTCCAGGCGCAGGTGCTGCAGCTGCTGGTGGAATTGCAGCGTCGGCGCGGTCTGGCCTACCTGTTCATCGCGCATGACCTTGGCGTGGTGCGTCAGGTCGCCCAGCGGGTGGCGGTGATGTATCTGGGGAGGATTGTGGAATCGGGCCCCACCGAGTCGGTGCTCGGCGATCCACGGCATCCCTATACCCGCACCCTGCTGGCCTCTGCCCCGGACCCCGACTCCACCGGCGCCGCACCCGGTGTTGTGTTAGGCGGCGATCCGGCTGACCCGGCCGCGCCGCCCCCCGGGTGTCACTTTCATCCTCGCTGCCCTCATCCGGGCAAG
>JANOFA010001011.1:0-6617 GCA_031413355.1 Gemmatimonadota bacterium
GCCATCGTGGGTAATGACGGCTCCCTGCTGGATATCATCGGCGAAATCCACCACGAACGCCTTGTCCTTCGTGAAGGCCAGCACGAACGCGGTGAGGTTGCGGGAGAAGAGCAGGCTGGCGTGCGCCGGAACCGAGGCGGCAAGGTTGAGCGGCGCCATGATCGTGACGCCGCTGACCTGGACCGTTTCCCCGGGCACCGAGAGCTCGCAGTTGCCGCCGCCGTCGGCGGCCAGGTCGACGATGATCGATCCGGGCTTCATGCTGCGCACCATGTCAGCGGTGATGAGCCGCGGGGCGAAGATGCCGCCAATGAGGGCCGTCGTGATCACGACATCCGACTGGGCGCACTGTTCCACCAGCAGATGGCGTTGCCGCTGCTGGTCCTCCGCGGACAGCTCCTTGGCGTAGCCGCCACCGGCGACCGCACTGTCCTTGAGTTCGATGCCGACATACTTGGCGCCAACACTCTCGATCTGCTCCTTGACCTCGGGCCGGACGTCGGTGGCCAGCACATTGGCGCCGAGCCGCCGGGCGGTGGCAATGGCCTGCAGACCGGCCACCGCCGCGCCGATGACAAACACCTTGGCCGGGAACACCATGCCGGCTGCGGTCATCAGCATCGGGAAGTACCGGTTCAACTCCGTAGCGGCGAGGAGGACGCCCTTGTACCCGGCGATGTTCGCCATCGAGGAAAGGGTGTCCATCGACTGGGCGCGGGTGGTGCGCGGAATGGCGTCAGTCGAGAACGCGGTCACCCTTCGCTCCGCGAGCGCCCGGACCGCCTCGAGGTTTCTCAGCGGCATCAAGGAGCCGAGGTAGAGCGACCCGGGCCGAAGCCAGGCCACTTCGTCCCGGCCGGACGAGACGGCCGTCGGAGCATTGACCTTGAGGAGGAGGTCGACGGCGGCGAAGAGCGCCGCCGGGTCCTCGGCCAGCGTCGCTCCGGCGTCACGATAGGCGGCATCCGCGAAGCCCGCCGCTACCCCGGCACCGGCTTCCACCGACACCTCATACCCCGCCTGGATGAGCTTCTTGCACGACTCCGGCACGAGCGCCACCCGCCGCTCGCGCGGGGACGTTTCCTTCGGCACTCCGATGCGCATCAGTTCTCTCTGTGGCTGGACAAGGTGTGCGAATCTATCCCGATCGGGGTGAAGCGCGAGGGGGGGGCGGGCAGGCAAAAATCTTCAGGAACGCGATGGGGCGGTTGGTCGACCGGGCGCATGAAGAGGGCTCCACTGGCCGCTACAATTTGGGCAGCGGCAGCGCACCGGCGGCACGGCTGCCGAAGCGCTTGAGCTGCAGGTCCAGCTGACGCTGGAGGTCGTCGAGCTGAGACTGCTTGAGCGGCAGTTGCTGCAGCGCCTGGCTTTCGAGGGCGGTCACCTTGGCCTTGAGCGACGTCACCTGGGCTTCCACGATCTGGTCCACCGCCGCACGCGCCTTCTGCTCCGCCTTCGCGAGTTCCTCGCCCAGCAACCCCCGGAGCCGCTCGCTGATGGCATCATCGAGGTTCGACCGCACCGCGAGCGTCGGGCTTCCAACCGTGCCGCCGAGCTCGGCCCGGATCCGGAGCTGTGTCAGGCCGGAGACCACCCGCCAGACCGTGGATTCAACCAGCGAGGCCGCAGCAAGTCGGGTCGAGTCGCCCTGCCAGCTCGCCGCGGGAGCATCCACCTCCCACCTCCCGGTCAGGCGATCCCCTGCCCCGAGCGAGAACCCGAACCGGACGGTGCTCCGGCCCGGGTTCACCGAGAAGGGGAGCCCGGGAAAGGCAATCGCAGGCAGGGGCACCCCGGTCACCTCGGCCACCACCGAGTCGGTGGGCGACGCGCCGAAGTGACGGGAGAGTCCGGAGACGGTGAGACGGACCGGGTTGGCGCCGCCGAGCGATCCGCTCGCACTGAGCATCGCGGGGCGACCGTAGAGCGCGGGCTGGGAGGTAATGCCACTCAGCGCGAGCTTCAGGCCGGCCTCGCCCGCAGTGACATCGATGTCCCCCTGACGCAGGAGGAAGCGGGGGTATTCCTGCTCCTTGGGAAACTCGACCGTCGTCCCGGCGCGGCGGGCACGCACCGGTCCGGGACGGTTCCACGGCTGCAGGCCCGGCGGCACATAGCGCTCAATGAGTTTGGCGTAGAACAGTGCCTGCTGGAAATAGCCGGCACTCTGCAGTCCGAAGAGCGCACCGCCGATGTTCGGCCCATCGAGGCTGGGGAGCTCGAGCAGGGATTTCGCGAGCGCATAGTCCCGTTGCCGTGCGGCGTCGACGTCGGCCAATCCCCGCTGCAGCAGGACGAACGAGGCCCTGGCGCCCTGTTCCAGCGACACGACACGGGCCTTCGCCTGCTTCACCCGGTCGAGGGCCTGCTTCACATCGCTCACCGCCGTGGTCGCCTCCGCGAGCCCGAGCTTTTTCGGATCGGTCTTTGCCAGACGGGCCACGAGGGCGGACGAGGAGTCCACCAGCGGTTCGAGGGCGAGCTGCTGGAGCGCGGATTCGAAGGCGGTCCGGGCGGAATCCACCGCGCCGACCAGCGCCTGTGCCGCCTGCACCGTGGCTAACTGGTCGGGATGCAGCACCAGGTTCTTGACCGTATCGATCCGGCCAAGGGCGAGCGTGGGGAACTGGAACTTCTCCCGGGCCCACTGCTCGGTACCGCGGAGCAGCCGGGCGGCAGGACTGTTCGGGTCCGCGGGGTGTGCTGGCGTCTGGCGCGCCGTCAGGAACTGGAGACCCGAGAGCGTCAGCCGATCGATCACGATCTTCTTTTCGGCCAGCGGGACCGGGTCGAGGTCGATGGTGATGGCACGGGCCTCGAGCAGGTTGCGACGGGGATCGCGCGGATCGGCGATGGCCAGTCCGGCGAGATCGACCGCAGCGTCGGCTTCGCGGATCCGGAGCCCGGCGAGGTCGACCTGGGTGCCGAGGGCCTCCTCAAGCGAGGCGGCGGCCTCATAGCGCGCGACCTGGTCGGCGAGGAGAAGCCAGAGCCCCACCAGCAGCACCGCAACGAGCAGCAGCGGCCCGATGGCGCGCCAGCGGAACAGCCTGAATCGCGGGCTCATTCCGGCTGGAACCAGTTGTAGACGTTGTACACCTTCGAGGCCTTGAGGCCGCGCATGAACCGGGAGTTGAGCACCCGATGGCCGTAGGTCGCGCGGTAGTGCCCCACTGCCCAGCGGGCCCCGAAGTAGATCGGCACGGCGCACACCAGCCACACGATGAAGCTGCCGAGCACGACGCTGTTGTTGAACCCGGTGTAGGGCAGCAGCGGAATGTTGTACCAGTCGGTCCAGAGGCCGCGCAGCCCCGAGGTCTGCAGGAGCAGCAGGCCGGCACGATCGAACAGCGGGTCGAGCAGGAAGCCGACGGGAGTGAAAAGCGCCAGGCCAAGCATGCCGCCCCCGAAGGAGACGTTGAGCAGCACGATGGCGGCGAGGAGCACCAGGTTGTGCGCGCTCATGAGCGGGGTGAGCCCGATGCCGGCGCCGAGCATCATGCCCGCCGCCACCTGCCCGGGGGTGCCCTCGGAGTGCAGCGTCCGGAACAGCGACTGGAGCAGCTTGAGGAGGGAGAGCATGATGGAAAGTAGGGAGAGGCGGGAGCGGGGAACAGGCGGCGGGCGATTGGGCGGGTGGGCGGGTGGGCGATTGGGCGATTGGGCGGTTGGGCGGTTGGGCGGTTGGGCCGAGGGTAGCGGCTGTAGCATCAGCGCCAACGGCCAACGGCTAACGGCCAACGGCCATTCGCTGACGGCTGACGGCCAGCCCCCCCTGCGATGTATTCTTTCCGGCCTATGACCCGCACCCCATCCCCCCTGGAAGTCCACAAGTTCGGCGGCGCCTCCCTGGCGGACCCCACCGCCGTCCGCCATGCCGTCGCCATCATCCGCGGCCTGCCCGGTCCCCGGGTGATCGTCCTGTCGGCCATGGCCGGCGTGACCGACCTGCTGTTCGAGGTCGCCACCCGCGCACAGGCCGGCGAACTCGTCCCTGCGCTGACGGCGGCGGCAACACTCCGGGCCCGGCATCAGGCGGCGGCCCGCACGCTGATTCCGGCCGGCCGTGCACGGCAGGAGCTGCTCGCGTTCATCAACTCGCAGGTGGACGAACTCGAGAGTCTGGCGCGCGGTCTCAGTATCCTGCGGGAATTGACGCCACGCACCAGCGACTTTCTCGTCGCCCGGGGCGAGCGGCTGTCGGCCTGCCTGATGGCGACCGCACTCGTGGCCGGCGGCGTCAAAGCCGAGTACGTCGATGCCGCCGGGCTGGTGCTGACCGATGCCGGGTTCGGCAACGCGTCGCCCGATCTGGCCCGCACCGATGCGGCGCTGCGAACGACCCTTGGCGCCCTGCTCAAGCGCGGGATCACCCCGGTCCTCACCGGCTTCATCGGGACGGCGCCGTCCGGCGAGGTCACGACACTGGGGCGCGGTGGCACCGATCTGACGGCGGCGCTGGTGGGGCGCGCCCTCGGCGCGAGCCGGATCTGCCTGTGGAAGGACGTACCCGGGCTGCTGACCGCCGACCCGAGGGTGGTGCCGGACGCGCGGGTGCTGCCGCAACTCAACGTGCGCGAGGCGGCGGAACTGGCCTATTACGGTGCCAAGGTGCTGCACCCTCGGGCGCTGGTGCCGATCCTGGGCCGGAAGATCCCGGTGTTCGTGCGCCCGTTCGGCGAGCCCGGCGCGGCCGGAACCGAAGTGTCGGAGCGGGAGACCGGACTCGACGTGCCGGTCAAAGCCCTCTCCGCCGCACCGGGCCAGGCGCTGGTCACGGTCGAAGGCAACGGGATGCTGGGCGTTCCCGGTGTCGCGGCGCGCACCTTCGCCGCGCTGCAGCATGAAGGAATCTCCGTCTCGCTGATCTCGCAGGCCTCCAGCGAACATTCGATCTGCTTCTGCGTGCCCAGTGCCAGCGCGACCCGGGCGCAGCAGTGCCTGCGGGCGGCGTTCAGCCAGGAGATCCTGCACCGCGACATCGACGGCGTCACCATTCGCGATGGCGTCGCCACTGTCGCGGTGGTCGGCCTAGGCATGGCGGGGACGCCGGGGGTGGCGCACCGCACGTTCCATGCGCTCTCGCAGGCGGGAATCAATGTCATCGCGATCGCGCAGGGCTCCTCGGAACTCAACATCTCCGCGGTGGTCGATGCGGCGCAGGCCGGCGAGGCCCAGCGGGCGATCCACGCCGCCTTCCAGTTAGGCAAAGTCGGTGGAGGCTCGGTCGCCCCGCGGGACCGGCTGGACCTCTTCCTGCTCGGCTTTGGCCGGATCGGGCGCAGCCTGGTGGAGCTGGTCGCGGAACTGCCATCGCACGGCACCACGGTCCGGATCGTGGGTGTCGCCGACCGCAGCGGAGTGGTCTTTGATCCGGAGGGGCTCTCGCCCCATCGGCTGACGACGATCGCGCGGGAGAAGGCCAAGGGTCACTCGCTCCGGCACATGGACGGTGGGCGGGCCGACTCGGCGGAAGAGGCGATCCGGCGGACGCTGCGGCACGCCCTCTCCCACCCGGTGCTGGTGGACGTGACCGCCGACGATACCACCGCCGTCGTGCGTGCGGCACTGACCCACGGCATGGACGTCGTCCTGGCCAACAAGAAGCCATTGGCGGGGCCTGCGGCGGAGGCCGAAGGGCTGCTTTCCCTGGCCGCGACGCACGCCCGCCGCCTGCGGTACGAGGCAACGGTCGGTGCCGGCCTCCCGGTGATGGACACCTTTGCGAAGCTGGTCGAGACCGGGGACGAAGTGCGCTCCATCGAAGGGTGTGTCTCCGGCACGCTCGGCTTCCTGCTGTCGGAGCTGGAGCGGGGCCAGAAGTTCTCCCGCGCGCTGCAAGCCGCCATGGATGCGGGCTACACCGAACCCGATCCGCGCGAGGATCTGTCGGGGGCGGATGTCGCCCGCAAGGCGCTCATACTCGGCCGACTGATGGGCTTCCGGGGCGAGCCGGCCGCGGTTGTCACGGAATCGCTGGTCCCGCCGGCGGCACGCGGCATCCCGCTGAAGCAGTACCTCAGCCGGCTGGCGAGCTTCGACGGCGAGTGGAGCGAGCGGGTGCGCGCGGCACAGGGCAAGGGACAGGTCCTGCGCTACATCGCCACGGTGACGCCGCGGCGGTTGCGGGTCGGGCTGACCGCAGTGAACCTGAACAGCCCCTTCGCGTCGCTGCGCGGAACGGACAACCAGATTGTGTTCACCACGGCGCGGTACCGGGAGCACCCGCTCGTGGTCCGGGGGCCCGGCGCGGGGCCGCTGGTGACCGCGGCGGGCGTGCTGAATGACATCCTGGCGGTGGCGCGGAAGTAGGTGGCAGGTGGCAGGTGGCAGGTGGCAGGCGGTAGGCGGTAGGCGGTAGGCGGATCGAAGTTCGCACCGCACGAAACATTGCCAACGGCTAACGGCTAAGGGCCATTGGCTGACGGCTGACGGCCAATTCCCATGGAGTCCCAGTGACAGTGCTCCGCGTCCGCGCCTTTGCGCCGGGATCGGTCGGCAACATCGGTGTGGGTCTCGACATCATGGGACTGGCGCTGCATGGCCCCGGCGACGTGGTCGAGGCGGAGCGTACCGCGGAGCCGGGGGTGATCGTGCTCGATGCCGGCCACCCC
>JANOFA010001012.1:0-1558 GCA_031413355.1 Gemmatimonadota bacterium
CGGCGGCACGGGAGGCGTCGGGCCCGCGCTGAATCGTCCCGTCCTCCGGCGTGCGCCCACCGATGAGCAATTGGTGCAGGTCATC
The DNA here is from genome assembly GCA_031413355.1 of Gemmatimonadota bacterium. GTDB lineage: Bacteria > Gemmatimonadota > Gemmatimonadetes > Gemmatimonadales > GWC2-71-9 > JADJOM01. Next base: position 86 of record JANOFA010001012.1, read on the forward strand.
CTGGCCGGCGTGCCCGGCACCGCGATGGTCGGATTCTGGAATCTTTCGGCTGATGAGGCCCGGCAGGTCGGGGTCTACATTCGCTCACTCGGCCGGCGCCCGGCGGAGGTGATTCCCGGCGATGCGATTCGGGGCCGCGCGCTGTACGCCGCGCCCGGCCGCTGCGCCTCCTGCCACATTCTCGCTGGCCAGGGCGCCGGGTGGGCGCCGGATCTGAGTGACGTGGGATTGCGACTGAGCGCGGCACAACTGCGCCAGTCGCTGGTCGATCCCGGTGCCGCCCAGCCGATCTCCCCACTTCCGTCGGTGCATGGGCCCTATCCCGCATTTCTGGCGGTTGTCGCCATTACCCGCGCCGGACAGGTCATCCGCGGCACCCGCGTCACGGAAGACGATTTCACGCTCGTGTTGCGGGAGGCCGACGGGCGGCTGCACTCGCTCGACAAGTCGGCGCTCCGCCGGCTGCAGAAGAACCCGGGCCAGAGTCCGATGCCGTCCTATGCCTCGATTTTCACCATCGGTGAATTGGACGACGTGATCGCCTATCTGGCCAGCCTCCGAGGTGCGCCATGAGGTCCCTGCGACTCGCCGCGTTCGCCCTCATCCTCACCGCGTTCGCGGTCGAGGGACAGGTCTCCGATGCACGGCTCCGCGACGCGCGGCGGGAGCCATCGAACTGGCTCACCTATTCCGGGACTTCGGCGGCCAGCGCTACTCACCGCTGACGCAGATCACCCCGGCGAACGTGGCCGCGCTTCGTCCGGCGTGGATCTATCAGGCGACGGAGCCCGGCATCCTGCAGACCAGCCCCGTCGTGGTCGATGGTGTCATGTACCTGACCGAGTTCCGCGGCCATGTCGTCGCACTCGATGCGCGCTCGGGGCGCGTGCTCTGGCGCTACCAGCAGCAGCTTCCGGCGCAGCTGCTGACGCTTGGCTTCGGACCCACCAATCGGGGCGTCGCGATGCTTGACTCAACCGTGTACGTCGGCGCGCCCGACGCGCACCTCGTCGCGCTCGACGCGCGTTCCGGTGCGCTTCGCTGGAAGGTCGCCGTCGCCGACAACGCGCTCGGCTATGCCATGACCGGTGCACCACTCGCGCTGGGCGACCTGGTGGTCGTGGGGGTGAGTGGCGCCGAGGCGGGGATTCGCGGATTTCTCGATGCCTACGATGCGCGCACCGGTGAACGCCGCTGGCGCTTCTACACCATTCCCGATGCCGGCGAGCCCGGAGTCGAGAGCTGGGGCGGCGAGTCGTACAAGACCGGCGGCGGTTCGACCTGGGTCACCGGCAGCTACGACCCGGCCCTCGGGCTGATCTACTGGGGCGTGGGCAACCCCGGCCCGCTGTGGAATGGCGACAACCGTCCGGGCGACAACCTCTACACCTGTTCGCTGGTCGCACTGGATGCGAAGACCGGCACGCTGCGCTGGCATTTCCAGTTCACCCCGCATGACACCCACGACTGGGA
>JANOFA010001013.1:0-3242 GCA_031413355.1 Gemmatimonadota bacterium
CCATCCCGCTCAGGCCGTGGTTGCCGTCGCGGAGCGTCACCATGCCACCATCGAATCCGGTGTAGCCAAGGCGGCCCCTCTCGGTCTGCCGGCCGGCGCGCCCCGTGAGCCAGGCGTTGGTGTATTCGAGGTAGCCCTCAAACAGCTGCACGGCGGGGTTGGTGCCGGGCCAGACGTCGGCATTGCCCAGGTCGAAGCCGAGGCGACCGTTGGCGTGCAGGCTCAAGCCGCGCATCCCGAATCCCCAGGCGGTCAAGTCGGCACTCGTCACCATCGGCCCGCCACGCTGTGTGGCGCCGGCCCGGTAGAACTGACAGTGCGTGGCGCCCGGCGGGCAGTCCACCGCATAGCCATCCGTGGTTTCCACGCCACCGTTGGCTCCCGGTACGACGGCCGTCGCCAGCACGCTGTCGAGCTGAACCCCACGGTACGCGACGCTCTGCACCCGGGCATCAAGTCGGAGCAGGTAATCCTGGGCCGGAAGCTGGCGGGCGACGAGAAAAGTCGCCGCCGCCAGAAGTGGCGCGGCTCTCATGGCCCCGCCCTGGCGCCGTGGAGTGTCGGCTGGAGCTCCGCCGGGTTCCGCAAGAAGTGACAGGTGGTGCACTCTGCTGGCGCGTAGTGATCCACTTCTGGTGCATGGCAAGCCAGGCAGAAGCTCCGTGTCGGGCTCAACGGGCCGATGCGTGCCGGCGTGTGGCAGGCGTCGCACCGGGTATGCGCCTCGACCGGCCGCAGATGGGCGCTGGTGATCGCGTCGGTCCGATGGCACGTCGCACAGTCCCGGCCGGCCTCATGGTGACTCGCGTGGCAGCCGGTGCAGGCAACGGTGCTGTCGACTGGCGTCAGCGACACCGCCTTGGCGTGACAGGCGACGCAGGCCAGGGTGTCGTGTCGTTCGTGGGAGAACGGTACGGTGCGCGCCCGAGCGGCGTGCCTGGGGACGGTGACCCTGACCGTGACCGTCCGGGGATCGGCCAGCTCCTGACTGGTATGACATGCGGCGCACCTGTTCTGCTGTGCCGCCTGGTGATGGCAGATCTGACAGCCGCGCGGTGCCTCAAAGGTCAGCCGGCCATGTCCCGTTGCGGAGGCATGGCAGGTGAGGCAGGCAAGACTCTCGTGACGTTTGTGGTTGAATGTGTCGCTCGGCAGGCGGGGGAGGAGGCTCGCCTGGGGTGGTGGATCGGGATCGGGCGGAGGCGCATCGCCCTTCACCTTGCTGGGTCGCTCCGGCCGAACGGGTGGCGGTGCGAATGACTGCAGGGCCTTCAGAGTATCGAAGGGCAGCGGCGGGCTCAGTCGCGGCCCGTCGGGCCGGGCCCGGACGGCGTTGTGGCACCCGGTGCAATCGCTGGCATCAACTCGCGCGGCGTGCGGGCTGTGGCAGGTGACGCAGGTCTCCGCCACGTCGCGGTGCTCGATTCCGGTATGGAAGGGTTCGTTTCGCCAGTCGGCATGGCAGCCGGCGGAGGTGCAGCTCTTCCTGGCTTCCTGTGGTGTCTTCTGCTCATGGGGATTGTGGCACGTCCCGCAGCCGCCGTTGTGCGGATCCCGGGCGGCATCGAAGTCCGGCAGCCGCTGCTTCATCTCGTGGCAGCCGAAGCACTGCCGCAGGGCGGGGCGGAGGGTGCCCTCGGCCGAGTCCCTGGTTGCGAGCAGGGGAACGTCGGCCTTGAAATCGTGACAGGCAACGCAGTGGAATTCGCCCTGTGTGGCCATCTTGCCGAGCACGATGTTCGTGCTGCTCTCCTCGTGGCAGCCCGATTGCCCGCAAGTCTCGCTGACTGGCACAAATCGATGCGCCGTGCGGGCATGGCAGGTCAGGCACTCCACCTTGTCCTTCAGCGCGGAGGAGTCGGATTCGAGGTGGGTGCGGTGGCCCGCCGTGGCGGCGACGGCTTCCCAGGTCTCCTTCGCACCGCCCTTCACATGGCATTGCTCGCAGATTGCGCGCGGCACCTTGGCGTGCTCGGGGATCTCCTTGTCGCGCACCCCCGACATCCAGAAGACCAGCTTGACCGCTTCCTTCACCGGCTTGAGCGGGTGGCAGCTATGGCAGCTCAGGGTGTCGTGCTTCCCCTCCATCCGGTTCACCAGCGAGTAGTTCCCGGTATCGGACTGGATCCAGGCCTGGCCGCTGCCGACGAAGATGTGGCAGCCGTTGCAGAATCGCCGGTCGGTCTCGACGAATTCGTAGCTCTTGACCCCAAGTCCCGCTGCCGTGAGCACGGCGACGGCGGCGGTACCGATCAGGGCGACCTTGATCCCGAAGCCTCGGCTCCGGAGCCAGGCAGCCGCGGAAGTGCGTCTGGGCCAGAGCCAGCGGATGAGGAAGAAGGCCACCAGGGCGGCGAGGATGGCTCCGCCCCACATGACCCACGGCGCCTGCTGGAAGATGAACTGAATGACCGGCGTGATCCGGTCGCCCAGCAGGGTGTTGTCGACGAGGGAGTCGATCGGATGAACAGACAGCGCCCTCGCCCCGGAGGAATCCTGGGCGAGGGCCAGAGGGATGAAACCGGCCCCGGCGAGGGAAGTCTCGCCGGGGCAGGAGACACAGAACTTCATGAGTGCAGACCTCTCGTGGCGGAACCGATCAGCGGTGGCTGCTGACCTGCGTCCCGGTCCGGGCCGCATCCGGGTTAATAACAACCCTTTCGGTGGCCGGCGCCAGTCGGAGTTGCCCGCTGCGGAGCGCGTTCTGGATGCCAGCCAAAACCGGGGCTGGTGGGGCTGGCAGGAACGCCCCGTATGTGGCCAACAGATCGGCGACGGACGCCTGAAGCAGCGCTCGGAAGAGGAAGGGGTTGTGCACGCCGTGCGAGCCGTCCGGATGGCTGGCCAGCGCCTCACCCGCCAGCTGGGTGTTGAACAAGGCTCCCTTGGCCGCAGTGAGAACGGTGTTGAACGGGGTATTCACGAAGTCGAGATCGTTCGGCGAATTCAGCTTGATCTTCGGCAGGTATCCCGAGTCGGTCGGGAAGACGTCGAGCACCTGGTTTTGATTGACATCGATCCAGAGCACGTCGATGTATCCATTCTTCTCAGTCTCGAACTGGGTCAGCCGCTGAACCACCACGAAAGGAGTGATTGCTGGCGTGCCAACACTCACGTTAACATCAATATCCACATTAAGATAAAATCTGTAGTTGTTTTGAAATAGTGGAACTCCTGAACCGGTTAGCACAAATGTCAATTTATCCTTATAATTAGGCGGCAAGGCAACTGTTTGTCCCTCG
>JANOFA010001014.1:0-6556 GCA_031413355.1 Gemmatimonadota bacterium
CATCCTGATCGAGCTCGGCGCGGTCGACAAGGATCAGCTCGACCGGCTGCTGTACCTCCAGATCGAGGAAGCCGTCTATCACCTGTTCACCTGGACCCAGGGCACCTTCAACTTCGAAACCGGGGTCCGGCCGGAGCAGCAGGTCTATGTCGTCTCGATCAATCCCGAATCGCTGCTGCTCGAAGGCGCGCGCCGGATCGACGAGTGGAGCCAGATCGAGAAGAAGATTCCCAGCTTCGATCTGATCTTTGCGGTGGATCCGGAGCACGCTCCCGGCGACGAGGTCGACCTTTCGCCCGCCCAGGATCGGATCCTGCCGCTGCTCGACGGCACCCGCGACGTCCGCCAGGTGATCGACGAATGTTCCCTCGTGGAATTCGAAGCAGCCCAGGCGCTCTACGGCCTGATCACCGCGGGCTACATCCGCCGTGTGGGCACCTCGGCCCGACCGGTGCCGCAGCGGGCCAACGACGTCCGGATCCAGGAGCATCAGAACCTCGGGGTGGCCTTCTACAAGACCGGCATGCTGGACGAAGCGCAGCGGGAATTCCGCCGGGTCGCGGACCTGCGTGAGGGCGATCCCGGTGCGCCATTCTATCTCGGGCTCATCGCCCTCAAGCAGGCACGCTGGCTGGAAGGTGTGGACTCGCTGCAGCAGGCCGCCGATCGCGGCGGGCGAAAGGCGTCGGCGCTGCACAACCTGGCCTTTGCGTATGAGCAGCTTGGTCGACTTGCCGAAGCGGAGACCTGCTACTCCGAGGCGGCGTCCCGTTCGCGGGAAGACCCGCGGATCATGGTGGGCTGGGGAGTCACCGCGCTCAAGCGCAACGATCCTGAGGTTGCGGTGAGCCGGCTGCAGCGCGCCAGCGAGTTGCTCGGAGACAAGACCAAGCCACCGACCTGGTACTGGGCCATGGCGCTGGCGCTGGCCTGTCAGGGCGACCTGATCGGTGCGCTCGAAGTGGCCGAGGTCGGTGTCGTCGCTCATGGCAGTCATGCGACGCTGCGCAACAACCTGGCGGTGCTGCAGGAGTTGTCCGGCGATCTCGCCAGCGCGGAGATGATGCTGCGCACCGCGCTTGCCGAAGACTCCACCATGGCGCAAATCTCGAAGAACCTCGGCGACCTGCTGTACCGCGCGGGGCGCTACGATGACGCCTTCGAGGCCTACGAACGCGCCGCCAAGCTCAGTCCGGACCTCGGCGATGACCTCTACTTCAAGATGGGCAATATCGCGTTCAAGCGGCGGGACAAGGAGCGGGCCCGGGTCTGCTGGAAGCGGGTGACCGAACTCAATCCCGGCCATCAACTCGCGCGCGCCAACCTCGATACGCTGGACGCGACCGCATGAGCGAGACCGAAGAGCCCGGGTTCCGGGTGCTGGCCGAGCGCATCGCCGGTCGCTCCGGCCTCGATGTCGGCGCCTACAAGGACCGCTGCCTCAAACGGCGTATCGCATCCCGGATGCGTGCCTGCGGCGTGGCGAGCTACGTCGAATATCTGGAGACGCTCGACCAGCGGCCGGAGGAGCTCGATCGGCTGCTCGATGCGCTCACCATCAACGTCACCAAGTTCTTCCGGAACCGCGAGACCTGGGCCTGGCTGGAGGCGCAGGTGCTGCCCGGCCTCCTGGCCGCGCGGGAAGGGCGCATCCGGATGTGGAGCGCCGGGTGCGCGTCCGGCGAGGAGTCCTATACGCTGGCCATACTCGCCGCCCGGGTGCTGGAGCGCATGGGACGGAGCGAGTGGCTCTCGCGCATCCAGGTCGATGCGACGGATGTGGATCGGCTGTCACTCGAACGGACTCGTGCCGGGTGTTACGGCCTGCGCGCGTTCGACGAGGCCGAATCCGGGATCATCGAACGCTACACGCTCCCCGTTGCTGACGATCAGCACCAGATCCTTTCCCAGCTGCGCGAACGCGTGACCGTCCACCGGCACGACCTGACCCGCGAGCCAGCGGTGTCGCCGCCCTATGACCTCATCTGCTGCCGCAACGTCATCATCTATTTCGATCGTGACACCCAGGATCGCCTGATGCTGGAATTCGCCGACGCACTCGGACCGGGCGGCTACCTGGTCCTCGGCAGGGTCGAGAGCATTCTGGGAACGGCACGGGCGCGCTACGACGTGGTGGAAACGCGCGAGCGGATCTACCGGCGGGCGGCCTGATGGCCGAGGAACTGCTGGTCCGCGTGGCGGACCTCCGGGCCGGGCCCGCGGATTCGGTGCTGATCACGCTCGGTCTCGGCAGCTGCGTCGCCATTCTGCTGCACGATCCCGCGGTCGGCGTCGGCGGCATGGCGCATGTCCTGCTGCCGTCGCGCTCGCTCAGCCGGACCGGGGAGAACCCGGGACGATTCCCGCAGACGGCCATTCCGGCGCTGGTGGAGGCGATGGCGGTGCTCGGGGCCGTGCCGGGCAGGATGGTGGCTCGCCTGGTGGGAGGGGCGGCGATGTTCGCGGCACTCGCCCCGTCCGGGTCGATGCAGATGGGCGATCGCAATCTCATCGCCTCACGCGAGGTGCTGCGGACGCTGGCGATCCCGATCGTCGGCGAGATGGTGGGTGGCGGCGTTGGCCGGTCCGTCTGGTTTCACGTCGGTGAGGGCCGGGTGCTGGTGCGCGCGGTGGGACAGAGTGAGCAGACCCTCTAACCTGCCCACCATCCTGGTGGTGGACGACAGCCCGTTCTTCCGCCGGTTGCTCTCCGATGTCATCGCGAGTTCGGGCGAGTTCCGGGTGCTGGGCACCGCCGTGAATGGCGCTGAGGCGCTGGAGATGGTGCACCGGCTGCAGCCCGACATCATCACGATGGATCTGGAGATGCCTGAACTCGGCGGTCTCGATGCCATCGGCTATATCATGTCCGAGATGCCGCGGCCGATCGTGGTCGTCAGCGCCTACGCCGGGGAAGGGTCGCCCGGCTTCATCCGCGCGCTGGAGCTGGGGGCCATGGAACTGGTGTCGAAGGTGGACGGGCAGGGGCGCATGTCCGCCATCCGGATGGCGCCGTACCTGTTAGGCGCGCTGCGGGCCGCGGCGGCGGCCGATGTGCGCCGGGTGCCGGTGCTGGCCCGGCCCCGCTCCAGCGGCGCCCAGGCGGTGTTTGCCCGCCCTGACGGCGAGGCACGCCGGATCGTCGCGATCGCCGCGTCGACGGGTGGCCCGCGTGCCCTGGCCGAACTGGTGCCCGCACTGCCGGTGGGACTGGAGGCGGCGGTGCTGATCGTGCAGCACATGCCGCCTAACTTCACCCGCAGTCTGGCCGAACGACTCGACGGACTGAGCGCGCACCGCGTGGTGGAAGCGCACGACGGGATGCCGGTGCGGTCGGACACCGCATACGTGGCGCCGGGAGATTATCATATGCGCCTTGTGGCCCGGCCAATGGGCCTGCGCATTGAACTGGACCAGGAACCGTCAGTCTGGGGTGTGCGCCCTGCGGCGGATCCGCTGTTCCACGGTGTCGCGAAGCTCTTCGGACCCGCGGCGATTGGCCTCGTGCTCACCGGCCTTGGCCGGGACGGCGCGGCGGGCCTGCGCGCGATCCACTATGCGGGTGGCGTCGGGATCGCGCAGGACAAGGAGACAGCGACGATCTTCGGGATGCCGGGGGCGGCGCTGGAGGCCGGTGGAACCGACCTCGTCCTGCCACTCGGCAGCATGGCCGAACGGGTGGGCTCCCTCCTGCGCGAGGTGCCGAGGCGATGACCACGACCGGCATCCTCCTGGTGCGCACCGCCGGCCGCAGCATCGGGATCCCACTGGGGGATGTCATCGCCGTCACCGGGCTCGGGCTGGTGAGCCGGGTGCCGTCCGCGCTCCCGGCGGTCCGGGGGGTGATGGTCGCCCGTGGTCGACTGGTCACCCTGCTGCACCTGGGAGCACTGCTTTCGGGGGGGCCGTGTCCCGAGGGCGCCCTGGCAACCACGGTGGTACTCGCGAGCGCCGGCGGGACCATCGTCGCGCTGGAAGTGGAGGAAGCCGACACCATCCCCGACGCGGTGCTGCTGCCGCCACCCGAAGGATCGGGGTTTGCCGGCTGGGCGATCGGTGCGATACGGCGAGGGCAGGTGTGGGTTCCGATTCTCAACCTCGGGGCTCTGGTGGCGCAATGGCAGGCCCGGGAGGCAGCGGTATGACCACTGGCGATGAACTGCAGTTCGTGGTGTTCCGGCTGGGCAATCAGGAGTTCGCGCTCAGCATCTTTCAGGTTGAGCGCATCACCCGGTTCGAGACGCCGGCCCCCCTGCCCAAGGCGCCAGACTTCCTCGAAGGGGTCGTGCCGTACGGCGGTCGTGTGGTGCCGCTGGTCGACCTCCGCAAGCGGCTCGGGCTGCCCGCGGAATACCGCGAGGAGACCCGAGTGATGGTGCTGCAACTGGAGGAGGAGCCCGTGGCCGTCGTGGTCGACCAGGTCCGCGAGGTCCTGCGGGTCGATACCCGCACGATCACGCCGCCGTCACCGATGGTCCGCGGTCTTGCGGCGGAATACGTCAGCGGCATTATCGCCCGGCCCGGCCGGACGATCATCGTCCTGCATGCCGGTCGGCTGCTGTCGAGCGCGGAGCGGCTGGCCCTGTCGGAGGCCCTGTCGTGAGCGGGACCCCCCTCGTCGATCCGCTGGTCGCCGGCTACCGGCAGCACTACCAGGAGATCGCCGCCCGGCTCGACCGGAGCGGGTCGGGCGCGGAGCGCGAAGCGAGCAAGCGCGAGATCATTGCCTTCTTCAAGCGGGTCGACGTGGCCCTCGGCGAGTTGGGCCAGATCAAGGAGGAGATTCGGGTTCTGGTGGATCGCTACAAGCAGCTCGCCGTCGCAACCGAGAGCGCGCAGGCACCGCAGTTCACTGGCGCGCGTCCGGTCGTGCAGCAGGATCACATCGGCGCCTCGACCTATATCGAGAAGGGCTGGAGTCTGATTTCGCTCGGTGACTATGCCGGAGCCATCAGCCAGCTCGAGAAGGCGCTGCAGCTCGCACCCTCGGAGATCCAGGCCCAGTCGCTGCTCGGGTGGGCCCAGATGCTGGCGGAGGATTACGACGATGCGCTGGCGACGTTCAGCCGCGTGTTGATGAAGGAGCCGGCCAACTCGCTCGCCCGGATCAACGTCGGCTACATCTGCCTCAAGAAGCGGATCTTCGGTGAGGCGATCGAGCATCTCTCCCGCGCGATCCGCCTGGACAATGACCGGAAGGCGACGCTCTACGCGAACTACTACCTCGGCCTCGTCTACCTCGAGCGTGAGATGTACGAAGACGCAGTCACCTTCTTCCAGAAGACGCTGCAGCTCGGACCCAACCTGATCGAGGCCTACTACGAGCAGGGCCGCGCCGCCTGGTTCATGGGTGACCGTGAGGGGGCCACCCGGATCTGGACCGAGGGGTTCAAGGCCAACAAGTTCAACTCCTGGGGCAAGCGCTGTAAGGAGATGCTGGACCTCACCGCGTCCGGGGGCGAGCCACCGCGCTCCGCGCCCTGACGCTCGCCCTGGCCCTGCTGCAGGGCCAGCCCGCGGTGCAGGTGGGGCAGGTGACCGTGGTTGCTCCCCCCGCACAGCAGGCCCTTGGTGTCGCCCTCGCGGAGGACGCGGACCGCATCCGCCTCTGGCCCGGCGTGGGACGGCGCGCCCCAGGACCGTTCGTCCTGGTGATCGCCGAAGATTCCACCCAGCTTGCCCGGCTTTCGCGCGGGCGCGCGCCCGGCTGGGGCGCCGGACTCACCTTTCCCGCGGCGCGCACGATCATGCTGCGGGCCGACCTGCCTGAGCTTGCGCAGACGCTGCGCCATGAACTCGCCCACCTGGTACTCCGCGACGTCGTCCGCACCCGCGTCCCGCTCTGGTTCGACGAGGGCTACGCCTCGTGGGCCTCGGGCGAACTGGGCCGCATGGAGTCGCTCGAGCTCAACTTGGCCGTCGCCAGCGGCAAGCTGCCTCGCTTCGAGGCGCTGGATGCCATGCTGCGTGGCAGCAGCTCGTCAGCCGATCTGGCGTACACTCTGGCCGCCTCCGCCGTGGCGGAACTGTCCCGCCGTCCACCGAATGGGACAGTGGACCGGCTGGTCGCCCACCTCGCGGAGGGGCAGAGATTCGATGAGGCCCTGGTGGCATCCACCGGCCTGACCGTCGACCGGTTCGAAGCAAGCTGGCAGCGCAGCCTGCGCCAGCGTTACAGCCTGATCACCTGGCTCGCCGCAGGAGGGCTGTGGGGAGTGATGGCGCTGGCGGTGATCGGGCTGGCGTGGATGCGGCAGGTCCGGGAGTCCTCCCGCCGGGAAGCCCTGAACCAGGGGTGGGTCGTCGCCGCCGACGTGGAGCAGCCCCTGGATGAGAATCAGTCCCCCACGGAGAAGGCAACGGTTGACCCCGGGCGGCCATAGCGCTAAGCTCAATATCCATGCCTCTTTCTGACACTGCTGCGTCCGGGCCTGCTCTCCGGTTCGGACGCCGAAACGTGCTGTTGCTCACCGCCGCGATTGTGAGTCTGGTCGCGGGTTACCTCTGGTTGCACGCCGGTGGAACCACCGGGGCGGCGGCCCTGCTGGTGCTGGGC
>JANOFA010001015.1:0-5368 GCA_031413355.1 Gemmatimonadota bacterium
TGGAGTTTGCGGAGGGGATCAGTTTCGGCAAGGGGCTGGCGGAGCCGGACGAACCGGCGCTCACGGTGCGGGATCTCACCGGCGCACTCAAGCTCTGGGTGGAGGTCGGCTGGCCCGACGCGGCGCGGCTGCACAAGGCCAGCAAGGCGGCGCCTCGGCTTGTCATCTACACCCACAAGGATCCGGCGCAGCTGGTGCGGACCCTGGCCGGCGAGCGGATTCACCGCGCCGAGGCGGTAGAGTTGTATGCGGTGGACCGGGAGCTGCTGGCGGAGCTGGTGGCGCGGCTGGAACGGAGGATGACGTTCAGTCTGTCGGTGGTCGACCGCCATCTGTTCATCACACTGGGCGACGAAACTCTCGAAGGCGATGTCGTGCGGTACATGCTACAGTAATACCGTTTGTGTTCAGCCGTCAGCCGTCAGCCGTCAGCCTTCAGCCGTCAGCCTTCAGCCGTCAGCTACCGCCTACCGCCCCGCGCCTCGCGCCTACCGCCTGTTCCATCCGCCCAATCGCGGCGATCACCTCGTGCGGCTGCTCTTCCTCGATGAACCGACCGGCGCCCGCCACGCTGTCGATGGCAAAGTCGGGTAGCTGCCCCTGGAGCAGGGCAATCTCATCCGGCTTGATGCCGCTGGGATGCTCCACCATTCCCAGCAGCAGCCGGACCGGAATGTGGATCTCATGCAACCGGTCCCGGAGCGACTCCGGCTCCTTCGACTTGGACATCCGGCGCAGCGCGTCGATCGATCCGTCCACATCCGCGGCCTGGCCGATGGTGTACTCGTCCACCACCGGTCCCGTGACCCAGGTCGTGTCGCCCGAATTCTCCACCAGGTCGTGCCATACTTTTTTGCGGATGGTGCCGGGCCCGACGAAGAGCTTGGTGAGGAATCCGCCGAAGCGCAGCGCGTGCTTGAGTCCGGGCGTCGCCGCCGTCTCCGCCGGTCCCCCATTGATCGACAGCAGCCCGCGCACCAGTCCCGGCCGGCGATACACCAGTCGATAGGCCATCGCGGCCCCGCCGGCCTGCGCCACGACCAGCGCCTCACTGATGCCGAGGCTGTCCAGCACGCTGCCGATCCGGTCGGCCTGGGCGGCGAAGGAGTAGTCGGCCTTGTCGGGATGGGCGGATGAGCCGAACGCCAGCGGCTCGATGACGATGCAGCGGAATCCCTGCTCGACCAGGACGCTGGTCACGTGGCGGAAGCTGTACGCGCCGCCGAAGATCCCGGGGATGAACACCACCGGGGCGCCCGACCCCATGCTGGTGGTGCGCAGGGTCTCCTCCGGCGCCACGGTGACATCGCGGACAATGGTGGTGTCGTGCAGGGCGAACAGCGAGACCAGCGCGAGAAACACGGGAACTCCGTTGAATACCGCTGACGGGAGGCAGCGCAGCGGGGCGGAAGGATAGTCCGGGGGATCAGCCGGGGCTATACGGGTGGGACCGGCCGCCTACCGCCCACCGCCCACCGCCTATCGCCTGCGAGACGCAGGCTAGTTCACCGACAGCAGCTGTTTGCTCAGCACGTAGTAGTTCGGATCCACCTTGAAGTCATCGGCGTTCCGCAGCGCAAGCGGCGCGGTCTGCCACGCCGCCGACGGCCGGATCTCGCTGTAGCCCGCATCTGTCAGTGTCACGCGGATGGGGAGGGTAAAGCCCGGCACCGCGTCGACCCAACGATATGAGAGTATGGCGCCATCGATCCGGTATTCCAGTGTCGGGATCGTGACCGTGGTGAGGTACTGCTGAAAGACCGTGCTGAAGTCGATGCCGGACCGCCGGCTGATGTAGTTCGCGACCTGCGTGCCGGTGACAATCTGATGGCGGAAATCGGTGTTGAGCCCCCGCAGGATGTCACGCCATTTCGCATCGTCGCGGATCACCTGCCGGATGGTGTGCAGCATGTTCCCGCCCTTTGGGTACATGTCGCCCGATCCTTCGCGGTTGAGTCCGTAGGGCGGCACGATGGGCGACGTGTTGCGGATACCGCGCCGGGTGCCGATCACATACGCCGATCCCGCCGTCGTATCTCGCAGGCACTCGACATACAGCCCCTCGGCGTAATTCGCGAAGCTCTCGTGCACCCACATGTCGGCCAGGTCCGCGGTCGTGAGGTTGTTGCCCCACCATTCGTGCGCACTCTCGTGGACGATGATGAAATCCCAGTCGAGCCCCTGGCCGGTGCCGGAGAGATCGCGGCCGAGGTAGCCGTTCTGGTACCCGTTGCCATAGGCGATCGCGCTCTGGTGCTCCATGCCCAGGTGCGGCGTTTCGACCAGCTGGTAGCCGTCGGCGTACCAGGGGTAGGGCCCGAACCACTTCTCGAAACAGCCGAGCATCGACTTGACCTGGATGAACTGCCGCTCCGCTATGTCCGAGTGATAGCGCAGCGGCCAGTAGTTGAGAGTGAGCCGGCCGCCCTCGCCATCATAGGCGTCGGTCAGGCGGGCATACATTCCGGCGTTCACCGCGACATCGTAATTGTTGATCGGCTGGGTGACGAACCACTCGAAGGTCGTGGTGCCGTCGCCATTCGGCGTGACCGAACGGAGCCGGCCGTTGGAGACATTGGTGAGGGGATCCGGTACGGTGATCGCCACACGCTGGCTGTCCGGCTCGTCGGCCTGGGTGTCCTTGGTGGGCCACCAGACGCTCGCGCCGGTCCCCTGGCAGGCGGTGGCGATCCAGCTGTTGCCCAGGCTGTCACTGCGCCAGACGAAGCCGCCGTCCCACGGAGCATTGAGCGCCGCCCGCGGATGTCCGTAGTAATAGACGGAGAGGACCTGCTGCTCCCCCGCCCGCTGCGGGGCGATCAGATGCACGAAGAAGGCGTTACCATCCCGGCGGTACTCCAGCCGGCGCCCCAGTTGCACGAAGCTGTCCACCTGCAGCGGCCGCTGCAGATCTACCTGCAGTTCGGTGGCGGGCTGCAGCACGCGGTAGCGGATGTGATTGACTCCGCGGATGGTGCTGTCTGCGGGCCGAACGGACACATGCAGGTCGTAGAAGGCGACATCCCACCAGGCGCGCTGGGGAGTGATGGCGCCACGCAGGCTGTCGGCATGGACCACGGCCGCAGAGTCCTGGGCCTGGCTCGTCGCGAACGGAGCAGTGAGAAGAGCGGCGAGCCAGAGTGTCGTCCGCATGCCGGGAATCATCCGTGAAGGTGAGCAGCGAAGTTACTCGGCCGGAGGTGGGCGGCAAATCCTTCGCCGCCGCCGCTTGGCAGGCAGTCACTTCGTTCCAGTTCCGTACGTCGCAGTGGCGCACCGGGCGCCTATCGCCTATAATTGCAGCAGTTCTGGACCGGGAGAGACAACCCGTCCAGCCTTGTCGCGCGGAGCATGATCCGCGAGTCGAAGGCGTGCACCGGCCATCCCGTGGGGATGCCGGTCGCGCCTTTTCTGTTTCCCGATGCACTTTCCCTGCACGCTGGAGGTTGTATGCGTCCCCTCGTCCTCATCGGTATCATCGTCGCCATCATCGGTGGCATCGTGTTCTACAACGGCGGTAACTTCACAACCCGCGAGAAGCTGGTCCAGATCGGCGATGTGTCGATCACCGGTCCCGAGGAGCACGCAATCCCGAAGTGGGCCGCCGGCGTTGCCATACTCGCAGGCCTTGGTCTCGTCGTCGTCGGTTCACAGCGCCGCGGCTCGGCCTGACCCGATCCGGGCCTTCAGGTCACGTTGGTACGTCCTGTCTCCCGACAGCGAGGATTCATATGCCACTAACGAGTATCCGGAACTTCGAGGAGCGGTGGGTCAAGCTCCGCAAGCTGCTGACGGCCCAGCTGAACGACCTGAAGGCCGATCGGAAGACGATCGCAAAGCAGATCAGGAAGTACAAGGTGACGAAGGACGTCGCGCGTTTGCGAGGGGCGATGGCCCATTCGAAGCAGGTGGAGCGCGCCGCGGCCATGACCGAGCGGTTCATCGCCACCAAGGACCGGGCGGTGAAGGAAGCCGCCAGGCGTGGCAAGCTGCTGAAACGTGCGCTGACCTGAGTTAAGTTTGGCGCCATCCGCCGGTCCGCCGTCGATCCAGCGGATGGCGCGTGCGCGTCCGTGCGGGTGCCCGATCACGTCGCCTCCGTCCATCGCATGACTCTGCCGATATTCAGCTGCATTCGCCGATGTGCTGCCGAAGAGGCCCCAGTGCTCGGCGCGCTCGGCGCGCGCCTCTTCCGGGAGGCGTACGGGGACACCCATCCCGAGCCCGATCTCACCCCCTACCTTGCGCAAACCTTCGACCCGGCCCGCCTCGCCGATGAACTGGCGCAGCCGGAGGTCCTCGTCTACTTCGCCGAGGATCAGGCCGGGGTGCCCATCGGGTACGGCTATGTGCGGGCATCGGGTCCCGAGCGGCCGGCGGGGGTGCCGGGCATTCGGCCATGGGAAGTCCTGCGCTTCTATGTCGACGGACGCTGGCATGGCCGGGGAGTGGCTGCGTCGCTCTTTGCGGCCTGCGCCGAGGCGGCGGAGCAGCGGGGAGCCGACGCGCTCTGGCTCGCAGTCTGGCAGGAGGCAAAGCGCCCGCAGGCGTTCTACCGTCGGATGGGGCTCGAAATTGTCGGGACGACGGTGTTCCGGTTTGGGCAGCGGCAGGTTGCCGATTTCGTGATGGCTGCACCGCGTGCAGACCGGGCAGGTGGCTGAGGTTCCGGGCCGGCCCGCCCGGAAACACGCCAGCGCCGCATCACGGGGTGACGTGATGCGGCATCGGACAGGTTGGTGAGGCGGTCAGCCGGCGACGTTCAGCTGCGTGCCGGTTGTCGGCGCGGCGCTGCTGGCGTAGCTGAAGCTCACGCTGATGTAGGTGAACGTCATCGAGATGCTCATCCCGGGCTGCGGCATCACATCCGTGCTGACGTCGGCGTTCTCCCGGGCCGCACGCGCCTCGCGGAACATCTGGAGATGCTCCTGCAGCACGCCAAAGGCGGCCTTGGCGTTCTCGACATCACCGGCATTCAGTGCGGTGCCGATCGCGCTGAAATCATTCCGCAGCGTCGCCGTGGCGCCTGGCTCACTCTGGAACCGGCGGAACATCCGGCCGCCGCCCAGTTCCTTCAGGCGCTGGTACGCCTTCTTCGCGCCCTCCAGGTCGCCCGCCTCAAGCGACTGCTCCAGCTTCTCGCGCGCGTCCCGTCGCGCATGCCCACCGCCGCCCACGGCGCTCGGCTGAGTCTGTCCCGCAGTGCAGGACGTGCATGACATTGACATGACCAGGTCCTTCTGGGTCTGGTGTGAGGTGAACCGCTGTCCGTCAACCATCGGTCGCGGGGCGCCAGGACTTGAGCCGGTCTGAGTCGGTCGGGGGATTGGGTTAGATTTGAGCGGTCAGCCGTCAGCCGTCAGCCGTC
>JANOFA010001016.1:0-1464 GCA_031413355.1 Gemmatimonadota bacterium
GGAAGCTGTAGCCGAGGTGGTAGGGACTCATCGTGCCGTGCTGGAGTTCGATGGTCTCGATCCCCAGCTCGCGTGCGACGGCGAAGAGCGGCCGCTTGTAGAATGCGTAGGAGACGACGACGAAGATCCGCCGCGGCCGGCGCTTGAGCAGCAGGCGCCGGTAGTAGGCGCTGCAGTAGCGATAGTGGCTGATCTCCCGCCGGAACAGTGGGCCGAGTGCCAGCGGTGTTCCGAACGCGCTGACGATGCTCTGCTCGACGGCGGTAATCCAGCGCTCTTCCCCGGCCGTGAAGCGAACCCGATGGGTGTGGTGATACACGAAGGTGCCGATGGTCACGGCATCGAGGTAACGCCGGTACGGCTCCGGTGGTGCGAGGTGCTTGCCGAGGTAGAGACTCTCCAGCACGTCGAAAGAGCCGGGCGGCAGGTGCCCGAGGAGGGATTGGGTGTAGATGTCCACGTGGCGCCCGTTGACCAGAGGCTTCCGGGCGTGGTCGAAGACCAGCGTCTCGCGCTGGTAGTCGCCGCGAAGCGGGTTCCGTGTCACGGCAGTGATGAGCACACCGGCGGCCTTGATGGCGTCGAGCAGGCCTTCTTTTTCGACGTGGGGTTCGGCGAATACGCCGGTGGCCCGGGCCAGGCGGTAGTAGATCGGCATGCGGAGCAGCTGCCAGACGCGCACACCGGCGACGGGGTGCTCGAGCAGCCCGTGCTCCCGCTCCAGCTGCCAGAAGCGTTCGCAAAGGTCGCGGACCGAGAGGGTGGTCACGATCAGCGAATGCGATCACCGAAACGCGCCAGGGCGCGCTCGATGGTGAGCATGCGGCCGGCGATCTTGCCGTTGTACACCCGGGAGAGAGCCAGACCGGTGTGGGCCTCGAAGCGCGGCGCGGACGGAGGCAGTGCGACGGCGCGGGCCTGTCGCGGGCGGAGGAACTGGAGCGCGCGGGCGTTTGCCAGCGTGGTTCGGGCGCCGCGCATCGCATGCCGCAGGCGGCTCGCCACTGCCCGCGGGTCGAAGCCCCGGGAGGGATCAGGGAAGAGCATGGGCCGATTGTAGTAGCTGGAGCGCACCGCCGCGAGGGCACGCGAGGCTTCGGTGATGATGCGGCGCTGCAGGGCCCCACCCTGCTTCTCCTCCAGCGAGAAAGCGAAGGCGTGGCGCGCCAGCGCGTCGTCCAGCAGCGGGTGCACATGGTGGCAGTACTGATTGAACGCCGTCACCCGGCTGCCGCCCCAGTACTTCATCTTCTCCAGGTAGTAGATCTTCTCCACCCCCTTCCGCATGTCCCGCTCGTCCAGCTGCCGCAGCCGCTCCTCGAACTTGGCCACCAGCCGCTCGACGTACGCGGTGCGCTCCTGCTCGAATCCGCGGATCCCGGGGGTGACGTAGACCGCCTCCACCATCTCCCGGACCGAGCGGAACCGGCTGTACTTGTCGCGCAGCAGTTCCCCGCCGTAGCC
>JANOFA010001017.1:0-11085 GCA_031413355.1 Gemmatimonadota bacterium
CCTCGACTGTCAGCGGCCGGTTCGCCGCGAACAGCGCGGCTTCAACTAGTTGGGTCAGTGGATTCAGCGGCATCGGCGGCGGGGACCAGGGTGGCCGGAATCCGCTCTGGGAGCGTCTCTCGGCGAATGACAAACGAGGCAAACGGCACGGGCTGAGCCAGACTGACCTGACCACGCCGGGCCAGTTCGAGCAGGGCAAGCAGCGTGGACAGCACATCGACGATCGTGGGCCGCGGGCCCAGGGCCTCGATCCAGGAAAATTCCTCCCGCTCGGTCAGCATCGCTTCCAGCCGACGGAGGGCGCCCTCGGTATCCAGCGGCCGTGCGACCACGCTGTGCAGCACCGGTGACGGGATGCCCGCGATGACCGTCTCGACCGCCTTGAGCAGGGCGACGAGATCCAGCGTGAGCGGCAGCGGGGGCAGCTCGGGGGGCGGCGGCAGGTAGCCGCGGGGATGCTGGTCGGCCCGGCGCTCCGCAGCCGTCCCAAACCAACTCGCGACCTCCTTCACGAGCTGGTACTCCAGCAGCCGGCGCACCAACTCGGAGCGGGGATCCTCCCAGCCTTCCTCGCCATCGCGGCGGGGCAGCAGCATCTGCACCTTGAGGCGCAGCAGCCGGCCCGCCATCTCGAGGTAATCCGCCGCCTGGTTGAGCCCGAGGCCGCCGATCGCATGCAGGAACTGGTCGGCGATGCGCGCGATCGGGATGTCGGCGATATCGATCCGCTCTTCACGCAGCAGATGCAGCAAGAGGTCGAGCGGGCCGGAGAACTGATCCAGTTGGACGACGAAACCGGGATCGCCGCCGAGCGCCGCGGTACTGGCGGGAGTGCTCATCCGCGAATGTTCCAGATGTCGCCCAGACCGAAGGGCGAAATCCAGGAGAACAGGGAGCCGCTCACCCAATAGGCCGGCATCAGGAAGAAGTTGACCAGCGGTCGGAAGAATACCAGGACAGCCATCAGTGGGAGAAAGCCGAACTGGCCGATCTGCCGGTACCGGGCGCCCCACGCCGGTGGCAACGCATGATACAGGAGGTGCGAACCATCCAGCGGTGGAATCGGTATCAGGTTGAAGAAACAGAGTATCAGGTTGAACCAGACGCCCCACATCATCATCCGCTGCAGAATACCGAGGCCCGCCGCCACGCCGGGCGCCGCCTCGCCGATGAGGCCCAGGAGCACGAAGATGGCCGAGCAACAGAGCGCGATCAGCAGGTTGGTGATGACCCCGGCGGAGGAGACAATCAGGTCGCCCTGCACATACTTGCGATACTTGCGGGGCACCACCGGGACCGGCTTGGCGCCACCAAAGGTGAAGGCGCCGCTGGACATGAACCAGAGCACCGCGGGCATGATGATCGTCATCCACGGATCGATGTGCGGCAGCGGATTGAACGTGACCCGGCCCAGCATGTACGCGGTGTCGTCGCCCTGCCAGAGCGCCGTGCGCGCATGGGCATATTCATGGGCGACGAACGAGAACAGCAGGACGGGA
This sequence comes from Gemmatimonadota bacterium, assembly GCA_031413355.1. GTDB lineage: Bacteria > Gemmatimonadota > Gemmatimonadetes > Gemmatimonadales > GWC2-71-9 > JADJOM01. The sequence continues at coordinate 1,500 of JANOFA010001017.1, forward strand.
GCGATCAGGATGAATTCGCGCAGCTCGAACAGAAGCGACCCGGGGTGAGAGGGACCGATGGCGGAACGGCGTCAGGCGGCCGCCCGGGGCCTGTCGGGGCGGTAATGTAACCCGCGGCCCCACCCCCTGAAACCCCGCTCACGCTTGACCTTGCACGCCTCCCCCTCTAGCTTCACGCCCTCCTGCCAGCCGGCGTGCGGTTGGTCCCGTATGTTCTGAACCAAGGGTCGTCTGTGCCGCGCATCCAGTCCGCCAAGAAGCAACTGCGGAAGTCCCGGTCTGCCAACGAGCGGAATCGGCACCAGCGGAGCCAGCTCCGCACCGCCATCAAGAAGGTCCGCAGCGCCGCCTCCCCCAAGGAGAAGGAAACCGCCCTCCGTGAGGCCACGGTCCTGCTCTCCCGCGCCGGCCGGAAGAACCTGATCCACCACAAGACGGCAAGCCGCACCAAGAGCCGGTTGGCCAAGGCGATCGCGGCGAAGCCGACGGGGGCGAAAAGTTAGGCGCACCGACGGGCGCGAGGCGCGGGGCGAAACCGCAGGCAGAAGGGCCCTCAGCTAATTCAAGCCGAGGGCCCTTCCACAATTCGCGGAACCAGTCGATCCCGTCAGACCGCCTCCTCCCTCGCGCCCCGCGCCTACAGTGCAGCCAGCTCCGCCCCGCACCGCTCGCAGTACCACTCGGTCGGCCGGTTGAGCGTCCCACACTCTCCGCACTTGAGCGTTTTCTGCCCGGCTCCGCTCGAACGATCCTTGGGCTCCGCGACGGGAGCGACCGTCGGCTGCGTGGTGGCCGCAGGGGGTGCCGCTCTCTGAATCACTGGTTCTGGCGCGGGGGGCGGCGGGGCGATCGGCTCTGCCTGACGGATGAATCCCCCGCTCGCCCGAGGCTTCGGGGTGGGCACCGAGGCAGGTGCGGCCGGCGCCTCACTACCTGTCACCGACTTGAGAAACGCCAGTTCATCGAGCTTGTCGCCCCCAGCTTCGGTGGGCTTGCCTGAAGGAAACCAGAGGGTGCGGCTCGGGGCCTCCTCCTTCTTTGGCGCCACCTTCGGCTGCAGTTGCGGCTGGGACCGCGGCGTGACCGGGCGGAACGGAATTTCAGTGCCGCCCACCGGAGCCGTTGGAGTGGGAGCGACCGCGGCTGGCCGAATCGGCTCCGGCGGAGGCGGTGGAGTCACCGGCTCCGGGACGATCAGCACCGGTTCCGGCAGGATCAGCTCGGGCATGATCACCGGCCTCGGCGCCGACACCGCAACGGGCGGCGGCACAGGAGCCGGTATGACGATCGGTGGGGGCGCAGGTGGCATCAACGGCGCTCGAATCGTCGAGAGCACGTCGGTGAGCCGGTCGATCTCCTGCGTGGTGTTGCCCAGCTCTTCCCGGACGGACAGGATCACCTTCATCAGTTCCGCCCGGATCCCCCCCCAGCGGCCTTCGTCGTACTCACCCACCAGATGCCGGATCTCCGCCTCCGAGAGCTGTTCCTGCTGCTCCCGCTCCCGCACCACGAGTTCATCACGACGGGCAGAAAGCCCTTCGACCTGGCCTTCCAGGGTTGAGGTATGGCCCCGCAGTTCTTCCACCACGGCGGTCAGCCGCCGCTCATAGTCGGCCCGTACCCGCCCGCGCACCGCTTCCGGCACCGCCGGTGAATCGCTGCTCGAATTGAGCCGGGTCAGCCAACTGACGAACTGGGCCCGATCCTGCAGCAGCCGGTCGATGGGAGTGCTGCTTTCGTGGGTCGGCTTGCTCATGTCCGAAGTTCCCTCTGGCGCGGTGAGGGCGTGGAGCTGACGTAGGTTCTGTCGCTTGAACCGGTCGGCTCGATGCGTGGCGGGCTCACCCCCACCGCCGACGCTGCAAATGTAACTCTCCCGTTGGCTTACGAAAGCCGCCCCGCTCGGGAAGCTGAACTCAGGGAGCCAACCGGTCGTAGACCACCCGCCCCCGGACGATCGTCAGATCCGCCCGTCCCGTCAGCGTGCGGCCCGCGAACGGCGTGTTCCGGCTCTTGGAGAAGAAAGCCCCCGGCTCCACTACCCACTGTACGGCCGGATCCAGAATGACCACATCGGCGGGTGCGCCCACCGCCAGGCTGCCGCCGGGCAACCGGAAGAGCCGCGCCGGCAACGTGCTCATCCGGTAGACCAGCTCCGGCAGAGTGAGCAGCCCTGACAGGACCAGCTCCGACATCGTGAGCCCGAACGCCGTTTCCAGCCCGACGATCCCGTTCGGCGCCTCGTCGAACTCGCGCTCCTTGGCATCGTAATGATGCGGCGCGTGGTCGGTGGCGATCACATCGATGGTGCCATCCTTGAGCCCCTGCCGGATCGCCTCCCGATCCTCGGCCTCGCGCAGTGGCGGATTCATCTTGGCGTTGGTGTCGTACCCTTCGCAGGCCTCGTGGGTCAGGGTAAAGTGGTGCGGAGTTGCCTCCGCGGTCACCTTGATGCCCTTCTCCTTGGCCTGCCGGATCAGGTCGACCGAGCCACGGGTGGACATGTGGCAGAGGTGGACATGCCCGCCGGTCAGCTCCGCCAGGATGATATCGCGGGCGACCATGATTTCTTCGGCCGCCGAGGGAATTCCCTTGAGCCCGAGCCGGGTGGAGACGATCCCCTCGTGCATGCTGCCGCCGTGGGCCAGCGACATGTCTTCGCAGTGATCGGCGACGGGAATGCCGAAGGTGCGGGCGTACTCGAGCGCGGTCCGCATCATGTGGCTGGTCATCACCGGCCGGCCATCGTCGCTCACGGCGACGGCTCCCGCCCCGACCAGTTCGCCGAACTCCGACAGCGTCTCCCCATTCTGGCCGAGGGAGACGGTGCCGATGGGATAGACCCGCGCCTTGCCCGCCTTCTGTGCCTGGCTGATCACGAATCCGATGGCACCCTGGTTGTCGAGCACCGGATCGGTGTTGGGCATGGCGCAGACCGCGGTGAAGCCCCCCGCCGCCGCCGCCATCGCCCCGGTGGCAACCGTCTCCCGATCCTCCTGCCCCGGCTCACGCAAGTGCACATGGAGGTCGATCAGCCCGGGCGCCACCACCCGGCCCGTGGCGTCGATGATCTGCGCCCCATCCTCGCCGACGATGTTGCGGCCGACCGAGACCACCTTGCCGTCCTGCAGGTAGACATCGGCGATGCCATCGCTATTGCGCGAGGGATCGATGACCCGGCCACCACGTATGAGAATCGGGCGCGTCACTCACTGCCTCCCTGATGCTGCCAGTCGGGCCCGCCACCGGCGAGCAGATAGAGCACCGCCATGCGGATGGCGACGCCGTTGGTCACCTGCGGCAGGATGACGCTGCGCGGGCCATCGGCCACATCGCTGTCGATCTCGACGCCACGGTTCATCGGCCCTGGGTGCATGACGACCAGCCGCTCCGAGGCCCGCTCCAGCCGCTCCCGGGTGACACCGAACACCCGGTTGTATTCCCTGAGCGAGGGGATGAAGCCGCTGGTCATCCGTTCCAGCTGCAGCCGGAGGACGTTCAGCGCGTCCGCCCAGCGAATCGCATCCTCGATCCGGGTAAACACCTCCACCCCCAGCTCGCTCACATTGCGCGGCATCAGGCTCGGCGGTCCGCAGACCGCCACCTCGGCGCCGAGCTTTTTCAGTCCCCAGATGTTGGACCGGGCGACCCGGCTGTGCAGCACGTCGCCGCAGATCGCGACCTTGAGCCCGGCCAGCGAGCCGAACCGATCCCGCAATGTGAGCATGTCGAGCAATCCCTGGGTCGGGTGCTCGTGCTTGCCGTCGCCCGCATTGATCACGTTGGAGCGGATCCGCTTGCCGAGGAAGTCGGCGGAACCGGAGGCGGGATGGCGGATGACGACCATGTCGATCCGCATCGCCTCGAGATTCCGGGCGGTGTCGACCAGCGTCTCGCCCTTGGACACCGAGCTGACTCCCGTGGCCACATTCACCGTATCGGCCGACAGGCGCTTCTCGGCGAACTCGAAGGAAATGCGGGTGCGGGTGGAGGCTTCGAAGAAGAGGTTGACGATCGTCTTGCCGCGGAGCGCCGGCACCTTCTTGATCGGTCGCTCGCTCACTTCCTTGAACGCCTCGGCGGTATCGAGGATCAGCCCGATCTGCTCCGCCGTCAGCGACTCGAGGCCGGTCAGGTCCTTGCCGAGACGCGGCGTCATCCGGCCCGCACCAGTTCGACCGCGTCCCGGCCGTCAATCTCCGTGATCAGCACCTCGATCCGGTCAGCGGGCCCGATCACCTGTCGCAGGCCGACGATATCGGGCTGAATGGGGAGCTCCCGGCCGCCACGATCCACCAGCACGCAGAGCAGGATCCGCCGCGGCCGACCAAAGTCGGCCAGTTCATCCAGCGCCGCACGAGTGGTGCGGCCGGTATAGAGCACATCGTCCACGATCACGACGGTCCGGCCGTCGAGATCTGAAGGAAGCCGGGTCTCGCCAACCACTGGGCGCGGCCCCACCGCCTGGAGATCGTCGCGATAGAGCGTGATATCGAGCTTGCCGGACGGGATGGGGTGGCCTTCGAGGCCTTCGATCAGGCGGGAGAGCCGAGCGGCGAGCTCGACGCCCCGCCGCTGGATGCCGACCAGCAGGACGTCCTCCGTGCCGTGACACTGCTCCACCAATTCGGACGCCATGCGGGTGAGCGCGCGGGCGATGGCCCGGTCGTCGAGGAGGGTCGAGCGGGATGTCATGTTGAGTCGGGAAAGTAGCGGGGGGGAGTGTAAAGGGGAACGGTTATCCCAGCCGTTGCTTCACCGCCGGAATCCGGAACAGCATGACTGCCACAAAGACCGCCAGAAAGACCAGGCCGTCCCGCAGATCCAGCTTCTGCACCATCAGGTAGTGCAGGATCCCCAGCGCGGTGGCGAGATAAATCAGCCTGTGGAGCCTGCCCCAGCGCTTGCCCAGCCGGCGGATCATCCCGTCGGTCGAGGTGAGGGCGAGCGGGATGAGGATCAGGAAGGCGACGAACCCCACCGCGATCCGTGGGTGCTTGATCGTGTCCTCCCAGATCAGCGCGGGGTCGAGCGACTGATCGAGGATGAAGTAGATCAGCGCGTGTCCCAAGGCGTAGACGAAGGCGAACACCCCGAGCATGCGCCGCAACCGGATCAGTTCGGACCAGTGCAGGATCTTCCGCGCCGGCGAGATGGCCAGCGTGACCAGTAGCAGGACCAGAATCGTGAGGCCGGTAATGATCTGGAAGGTCTTCACCGGGTCGGCGCCGAGGTCGACCCGGCCGAGCACGCCGAGTCCGAGCCAGAGGGCGGGCCCGAGCGCGGCGATGAATGCCGCGGGCTTGAGGAGGCGGGTGGTGAAGGCCTGGCGGGTCATTGGCCTGGTTCAGTGGGAAGCGGTCAGCGGTCAGCAGTCAGCGGAATTGCTTTGCTGAACGCTGATTGCTGACTGCTCCGTCAGAAATTCCGGGCCAGATCCATCCCCGCATACAACGTCGCCACCTGATCGGCGTAGCCGTTGAACGGGAGGGTCGGCCGCTTGAAGAGCTCCCCTACCCTGCGCTCTCTCGCCTGGCTCCAGCGCGGGTGATCCACCGCCGGATTCACATTGCCGTAGAAGCCATACTCGTCGCCCGCGACTTCATTCCACGTGGTCCGCGGCTGGGCTTCGGTGAAGCGGATCCGGACGATCGCCTTTCCCCCCTTGAAGCCGTACTTCCATGGCACCACGAGGCGGATCGGCGCGCCGTTCTGGTTGGGCAGCGGCTTGCCGTAGAGCCCGGTGGCGAGGATCGCGAGGGGATGCATCGCCTCGTCGAGACGCAGCGCCTCGACGTAGGGCCACGGCAGCACGCCGCGGCGCTGGCCGGGCATCTGGGCTGGGTCCAGCAACGTAGTGAACTCGACGTACTTGGCACGGGAGGTGGGCTGCACCTTTGCGATGAGATCCCTGATGGGGAAACCGAGCCAGGGAATCACCATGCTCCACCCTTCGACGCAGCGGTGCCGGTAGACCCGCTCCTCCTGCTTGTACGGCTTCACCAGGTCGTCGAAGTCGTACTCGCCCGGTTTCCCGATCTCGCCCTCGATCTTCACCGTCCACGGTCGCGGCTTGAAGTTCCTTGCCTGCACCGCGGGCTCGTCCTTGGCCGTGCCGAATTCGTAATAGTTGTTGTAGGTGGTGACCGACTCGTACGGCGTGAGCTTGTCTTCGGTGCCCGCGAGCAGCGATGCCCCTTCCCGGGCCGCGGACTGGGCCAGGGCGCGGCGCTCGCCCAGCGTCAGCAGCAGCCCGCTGCCGGCCAGTCCGGCCAGAAAGGCACGGCGACCGACGTACAGGCGCTCATCGGTGATGTCGGAGCTGCGGAGTTGCTGGGCTGGGCGGATCAGCATGCGGAACCTCAAGGGGTCAGTCGCTGGAGCCCCCGTCAGGGGGACTCACCGGACCAGATCATACGCTCCGGGACGCCCATCGGTTCCCTGAGGGGTGACAGCCGTCAGCCATCGGCCGTCAGGTAGCCAAACCACCTTCCGCGCCTCACCCGATGGGCGTCTTGGAATTCTGACGGCTGATGCCTGACGGCTGCTGTTCACACGGACAGGGCGGGATTCGAACCCGCGTAACCCTTTCAGGTTAACACGCTTTCCAGGCGTGCGCCTTAAACCACTCGGCCACCCGTCCCCGAGACATTACCCGTTGCCGTGCAACGGCTTCGGGCGGCAAGAGTCTCGCCGGACGCCTTCCTCAAGTCAATGCCTCCACTCGCGCCATGGACCCCTCCCTGAGGGCCCCCACGGCAATCCCGCCCGCCCTGTCGCCACGGCCCGCCGCACCTTAGCTTTTCGCCTCCTCCTACTCCCCGGGGCTGGTCTATGGGCAAGTTGATCTTTGGCGGACTGCTGCTGTTCATCGCGATCATTCTCATGGTCGCCCGGTCATCGGGGGACCAGCGCGGCCGCCCCGCGGGCAACCTGCTGCGCATCTTCGCGCTGCTCTTCTCGAGTATCGGCGCTTTCGTCGTGCTGTCGGCGCTGATCGTCGTGGTCGACCCGGGCCAGGTGGGGGTGAAGCACGCCTTCGGCACGGTGGATCCACGGCCGCTGCTCCCGGGCATTCACATGGTGGCGCCGTGGTCATCCATCGAGCGCTACTCCACCCGAGAGGAGCAGTTCCCCCAGGCGGGAAATGACGCCGAGTCGATCGAGGCGCTGTCGAGCGAGCAGATGGGGATGACCGTGGATGCGGGCTTGCGGTGGCAGATCAATCCGCAGGACGCACCGCGCATCTTTACCGAGATCGGCACTGAGGAGCAGATCCATTCGATCGTCCACAATGCCATCCGCCAGGGCGTTCGTGACGGGATGGTGCGCTTCTCCATCAACGACATCTCCAAGCGCACCGAGATCGCCACGTACATGCAATCGCTGGTCGACTCGGCGCTGATCACCCAGCCGCGCGCGGGGGGAGATCCGTTCCGGATCGCGGAGGTGACCGCGTTCTTCCTCCGGGACTTGCAGCCGCCAGCCGCGGTCGTCGCGGCGATCAACGGCAAGATCGCCCAGGAGCAGCAGATCCAGACCGAACGACATCGGGTCGAAGTGGCCCGGCTGCAAAGCGATCAGCAGCGGCTGCTGAACGTGACGCTTACGGCGGAGGCTCTGACCAAGCAGTATCTGGAAGTGCTTCACGACATGAAGGGGTCGAACAACCTCGTCATCCTCGTGCCGACCGAAGGCGGCATCCCAATGCTCGACATCGCGAAGCTGCGGAGCAACATCCAGTAGGCCCGACAGCCACGGGTAGGACAGCGGGCCGCCTCCCTTCGCGGGTGGCGGCCCGTTTGTCGTCCGAGACGGCGGGATATTGATAGCCCATACTCGGTGGCCCGAGGCTACGTCGAAGGAAGCAACCGAATGGCAAGAGTGGAGAGGCCGGGGAGCAGGCTGGTCCCGTGGTCCGTCAAGTGCCGGAGGTAGGCGTCAGGCAGGGCCTGGCGGCCACAGCGGGCACCGACGATCGATCCGGTCATCGCGGCCATGGTATCGGTGTCGCCGCCGACGCCGATGGCGATGCAGATGGCATCCCACCAGTCGTCCGGCGATTGCAGCGAGGCGTAGAGGCTCCAGCAGACGCTGCTGGTGACGAACGACGAGATCCCATGCCAGCCGTGCCGTGCCTCCGGCTCCAGGCCATGATCGGCGATGAACCCGGCGGCTTCATCCGGCTGGAGGTGGGCCCAGTTGGTCAGCTCCCAGATGGCGGTGGCGGTGCCCGGGTCGATCGGTTCCACCCAGCGGCTGAGCTCGACGAGAAATTCGGTGCGGTCGATGGGACCATCACGCACGGCAATCGCGACCGCGCCAGCGATGGCGAGGGCACCGGCGGCCGCCCGCGAATCCTGGTGGGTGAGACGCGCCTGGTCCGCGGCCACCTGCGCGAGACGGCGTGGCTCGCGACCGTAGAGCAGCCCGAGCGGCCCCGCCCGCATGGCTGCGCCATTGCCGGCGTAGGGCGCGGGAAGTCCCGCCTCGTGCCACGGCACGCCGAGCGCAAGCTGTCGCGCCGCGGCGCTCGACGCGTGCCCTCCTTCGACGATGCGCTCGGAGACCACGAGCTGCAGCAGTCGCTCGGCAAACACCGCCGGACGGAATTCGCCGGTGGGCGAAATACTCAGGAGGAGTTCCCGGGTGAGTTGGGTGTCATCGGTCACCTGCCCGAAGCGGTGCGCACCCGGTCCGCGCACCGGGATCAACCGCGGTCGCAGCACCGATTCCACGTAACGCCGGGCGTCCGCCGGAGGTTGCGCCTCGACGACCGCGCCGAGCGCATCGCCCAGGGCAAGACCCAGGAGGCAACCGGCGTACTGGTCGACGAGCGGATGCAGTGTGATCCGGTTGGGGAACATGGGGATACTATCGGCGGGGTGATGAGAAAGCGAAAGCTCACCGGCCGTCGGGAGCAGCGAGTAGGGGCCGACCGCCGGTCGGCCCGCACCCGAGAGTCAAAGAGGCGGGGAGTAGGGAGTGGGGTATCGGGAGGAGATGGAAAACCGAGAGGGAAGCACGAGCTCGGCTCGCACTCCCCTCTACTCAGTAGTTACGGACAGGGTGGGATTCGAACCCACGAAACCCTTGCGGGTTTACCGGTTTTCGAGACCGGCTCCTTCAGCCACTCGGACACCCGTCCATCGTTCAGCCGTCAGCCGTCAGCCGTCAGCCGTCAGCCGTCAGCCGTCAGCCGAGCGACAATCTAAGGTGCCCTGGCGACGGGGTGTAGGGGCCGGGGGTTGCCCCGCCCCGCCCGCCCTGTCTACCATGCGCCCGCGCCACACCGGGCACTCGGCCCCGCGGGATGACCCTGGTTCACTGGAGTTACACCAGCAGCATGGCCCACAGCCCGACGGAATCGATCCAGCCCGCGGGCCCGACCTCCCCCGCCCTCGCCCGGCTCCACGCGGAAGTCATCCGCCGCCGGACCTTTGCGATCATCAGTCACCCTGACGCCGGCAAGACGACCCTCACCGAGAAGCTGCTGCTGTACGGCGGCGCCATCCACCTGGCCGGTACGGTCAAGGCGCGCCGTGCCACCCGGCATGCGACCTCCGACTGGATGGAGCTCGAGCGC
>JANOFA010001018.1:0-1372 GCA_031413355.1 Gemmatimonadota bacterium
GCCGCTCGACGGTGTGCCCCCAGGCGGTGAATTCCTGGCCGAGGCGGATCGGGGTGGCGTCCTGCAAGTGGGTGCGGCCGGACTTGATGATGTGGTCGAACTGCTTGCCCTTTTCCAGCATTGCCGCGGCGAGCTTCGCCATGGCATCGAGCAACAACGGCACCGTGGCGAGGGTCGCGAGGCGCATCGCGGTGGGAATCACGTCATTGGTGCTCTGGGCCATGTTGACGTGGTCATTGGGATGCACCGGTGCATAGCTGCCGCGCGCATGCCCGAGCAGTTCGTTGGCCCGGTTGGCCAGTACCTCGTTACAGTTCATGTTGTGGCTGGTCCCCGCACCCGCCTGATAGACATCCACCAGGAACTGGTCCCGATGCTGGCCGGCGAGAATTTCGTCGGCCGCCTGCACGATGGCGTGGGCCAGCGGCGCCTCCAGCCGGCCCGTTTCGCGGTGCGTCAGCGCCGCGGCACGCTTGATCCAGACCACCGCATCAACGAAGGCGGGCAGCGGTCGCAGTCCCGAGATCGGGAAATTCTCGATGGCGCGAAGCGTCTGGATGCCGTAGAGCGCGCTCGCCGGCACGGACTTTTCGCCCAGCGGATCTTTTTCAATGCGGGATGCGGACATGGGGGACGTCGGGGTGAGGAGTGAGAACAGGGTCGTCAGCCATCAGCCGTCAGCCATCAGCCATCAGCACACTGGGGTATCTCGATGACTCAGCACTTCATGAAGGTCGGCGAAGCGGCGGTGTTCCGCCTGGACCGGATGAGCAAGGCCGATCTCATTTCCGGCGGTCAGCTCTTCGTCGGCCTCAACTGCTTCGAACCGGGACAGTCGCAAGCCAGCCACGTGCACCGTGGCGCTGACAAATTCTACTTTCTCGTTTCGGGAAAGGCGAGGATGATCGTGGGGGACGAGACGTGCGAGGCGGTGGCGGGCGACCTCGTCTGGGCGCCGGCGGGCCTGCCGCACGGCGTGGCCGAGGCGCTGGAGCGCACCGTCATGCTGGTGGCGATGGCGCCGCCGCCGGGCGGCGAACCCATCCGCTGATCGACTGCCAGCCCAGGACGCGCACCGCCGCCCAGGCCCCGAGGATCACCCCGAGTCCGACGGTGTAAAAGCGCCACGCGACCAGCAGGAGCGCGGCCTCCGGGCCCAGGTCACCAGCAGCCCCGCCGAGAAAGCCGAGCTCGACTGGGCCGGCACCTGCCGGGGTTGGCAGCACGAGCTGTCTGTAAAGCAGCGAAAAGCTCCCCACCCAGAGCACGCCTTGGGGGGCATGGTCCGGCAGGGTCATCACCAGCAGCGGCAGCATCGCGGTCCGGCCGATGATATTCACCAGGGAGAGTGGTGCGGCCAGCAGGACCGGAC
>JANOFA010001019.1:0-5978 GCA_031413355.1 Gemmatimonadota bacterium
AACTGTGCAGGGTGAACAAAACTCTTAATAATGACATAGAAACTCTTTTCCTTCCTTCTGAACGAGATTTTGACATCATAAGGTCATCCACAATCAAGGAATTGATAGAATTAAAACAAGATGTTTCGGCATTTGTTCCAAAAATCGTTTCAGACTTTTTAAAAAAAACTACTGAAAGTGTTGAAAAAAACTAACTCTTTGTGTATGATAAAATAATGACAGAAGAAGAAATTTTACAGCTTATCGCATCTATTGATGCTTTAGAATTTAGGGTTTTAAAAGAATTTAGCGCATCCGATGGATCACAATTGTCCGACCCGCCGACCTTCGAATACGAGGAGGTCTTTCTCCGTGCCGGTGGCGCCGAAGTAGCCGACCAGCTGATCCGCTTTCCCGACCGTGATGGCCGGATGCTGGCGCTGCGCTACGATTTCACCGCCAGCCTTGCCCGCGTCGCGGCCACCACCTTTCGCGGCGCGACCGGACCCTTGAGGCTCTCCTACGGCGGCAAGGTGTTTCGCCAGGAGGCGGAGCGCGGCGGCCGCCCCCGCGAGATCCTGCAGGCGGGCGGCGAGTTACTCGGGCAGGGCGACCTCGCGGCAGACGTCGAGATTATCCGCCTGACGCTCGACCTTGCCCGCTCCGCCGGCCTCAAGGACTTCCAGCTGAACCTCGGTCACGTTGGCATCCTGGCACCGGGCCTCCGGGCGCTGCCGGAGGAGCAGCGGGCATTGGTGCGGCGGTGGATTGACCGGAAGGACCGCGGCAACCTCGGCCGCGCGCTGGAGCAGGCGGCACCGGAGGCACAGACGCTCAGGCAGCTCGCCTTCGTGATCGGGCGCCGCGACGCGCTGCAGGCCGCGCACCCCGTCGCCACCGTTCTCTCCCGCCCGGGCCTCGAGCATCTGCTGGCGCTGGATACCGCACTGCCTCCCGCCGACCGGGCCCATGTGGTCTACGACCTCGGTGAAGTACGTGGACTCGACTACTACACCGGCATTCACTTCGAGGTGTTCACCGCCGGCGCCGGACGCGCCGCCGGGGCGGGGGGGCGCTACGACGATCTCATGGCCCGCTTCGGCACCCCGATGCCCGCCGTCGGGGTCTCGCTCGACCTCGACACGATCGCGGAAGCGATGGCGGGGAGCGATCGATGAGCCAGCTGTTGCGCGTCGCCCTCGCCAAGGGCCGGCTCTATGAACCCGCCGTCGCCCACTTCGCCCGCGGCGGGATCATCGTCGATCCCGATCCCGGTCGCCGGCTGCTCATCCCGTCGAACGACGCGGGCATCGAGTTTCTGGTGGTGAAGCCCGCAGATGTGGCGGTCTACGTGGAGTCGGGTGCCGCCGACCTTGGCGTGACCGGCACCGATGTGTTGCGGGAGAGTGAGGCGGATGTCCTCGAGCCGCTGGAGCTGGGCTTCGGGTTCTGCCGGATGGTCGTGGCCACCGAGGCAGATTCTCCCTGGCCGTCACTGCCGGGCGGGCAGACCGCCCGGGTCGCGAGCAAGTACCCCCGCCTCGCCTGGCACCACTTTGCCGCCGCCGGCCGGCCGGTGGAGATCATCACCGTGCACGGCTCGGTGGAAGTCGCCCCGCTGCTCGGCCTGGCGCACGCCATCGTCGACCTGGTCGACACCGGCAACACGCTGCGGGCCAACGGGCTGGTGGAACGGGAGACGATCCTGCAGGTCGGTGCCGTACTGGTCGCCAACCGCGCGAGCCAGAAGCTCAAGCTGGACGCGCACCTCGGGCTGATGCAACGCTTGGAAGGAGCCGTTGGCCGTTAGCCGTTAGCGTACAACAGTCAGCGGTCAGCGGTCAGCGGCTAGGACCCACCGCCTACCGCCTACCGCCCACCGCCTACCGCCCACCGCCTACCGCCTGCCGCCTGCCGACCGCTGCTTTCCCCGCCAGCTCCACCGCCAGCTCCAGCGCGGCGCGCATGCTCGCCGGGTCCGCCTTGCCGGTGCCGGCGATATCGAACGCTGTGCCGTGATCGGGCGAGGTGCGCGGGAAGGGAAGTCCAAGGGTGATGTTCACCCCCTCACCAAAGGCGGCCACCTTGATGGCCGTCATGCCGACATCGTGATACGGCGCCAGCACGACGTCGAACTCGCCCCGCATGGCCCTGACAAAGACGGTGTCAGCCGGAAACGGCCCGCTCGCACCGAGTGCCTCGACGGCGGGCCGGAGGACCCGGTCCTCCTCATCACCGAACAGGCCCGACTCCCCGGCGTGCGGATTCAAGGCACAGACGGCGAGGCGCGGTTCCGGGATGCCCCACCAGTCCTGTAGCGCGGTCCGGGTGACGCGCCCGGCGCGGAGTACCGCGTCGGTGGTGAGCATCTGGGGCACGGCACGCAGCGGGATATGCGTTGTCACCAGCACAACCCTGAGCGACTTCGCGGCGAGCATCATCGCCACGTCGACGTCACCGGCCAGGTGCGCCAGCCACTCGGTGTGCCCCGGCCAGCGATAGCCCGCGAGGTTGAGCGCATGCTTATGCGCCGGTGCGGTCACGATGCCATCGACCTCGCCGCTGAGCGCGAGACGCACCGCCGCCTCGATGGAAAGCCCGGCGATGCGACCGGCCCGCATCGCCCGAGACGGACCCGGCTTTCCGCTCGGCGGCTGATCACCCACCCCTTCGCCCCAGTTCCCCACCGATATCCGCTGCGCAGCCGGAATCATCCCGACCTGGTCCTCCGCCCCCACCACCACGATGTCGGCGCCGATGTCGGTCGCCAACGCGCGCGCGGTGATCTCCGGACCGATGCCCCGGGGATCACCCAGCGTGACAGCGAGACGGGGACGGCGGGAAGTCATGTCGGAAGATGGGCGGATGGGGAGCGGGAGGGGAGTAGGCGTTTGGGCGATTGGGCGGGTAGGTCGGGCCTCCGTGCCCGACCGGCGGTTAGGTGATTGGGTGATTGGGCGATTGGGCGATTGGGTGATTGGGCGGTTGGGTGATTGGGCGGTTGGCGGTGAACGCTGACCGCTGACCGCCGACAGCGAACGCCTACTACATCCTCACATCGACATACGTCGACCGGCGCAGCTTCTGCAGATAATTCTGCACCGCCAGGTCATCGCTCAGCTTGCGCCGGATCTGGTCCTTCACGTCGTCGTACAGGATGGCCCCCTCGGTCCGACGTCGAACCACCTGTAGAACGACGTACTTCCGGCGGAGTCCGAGCTCTTTGCGAATCGGGAAGGGCGGGACCACGGTACCGCTGTCCGCGCTGCCCACACCAGCGGCGTATTCCTCGGGCAGCTGGGTGATCGGCACATCGTCAGCTTGCCGCTCTTCCCCCGCATCATGATACAGCTGGGACAGCGAATCGAACGGGGCGCCGGCCCGCAGCGCCTCGGCGACCCTGGTTGCGAGCGCCAGCGCGCTGTCTGCCTCACTGGCGCCAATCTCCGGCGCGATCAGGATATGGCGCGCCTGAATCTCCGCCGGCTGGATGCGCTGTACCTGAATGATGTGAAAGCCGAACGGCGTTTCTACCGGATCGGAAATGGTGCCTGGCTTGAGTCGGAAGGCCGTGGCCTCGAACTCGGCCACCATCTGCCCGCGACGAAACCAGCCGAGATCGCCTCCCTGATCCTTGCTGCCCGGATCCTGGGAGAAGCGCCGCGCCGCCGGGGCAAAATCGGCGCCCTTCCGCAGCTCCACCACGATCGAGTCGGCCTGGGCCCGCGCCTTTGCCATGGCCGACCCCTGGGCCCGTGGAGTAATCACGATATTGCGGAAGGAGAGCGTGGCCGGCCGGGAGGGCAGTTGGGCGCCAAACCGCGCGAAGTACTCCCGCATCTCCTGCTCCGTCGGCTGCACCGACTTGATCTTTCCTTCATCCTTGAGCTTGGCAACCAGCCGGTTGCGGAGCGCCGCCTTGCGCTGATTGTCGGTGAGCCAGCGGCGGAACTCCTCCGGTGTCTGGAAGCCGGACTTGGCCAGCTCCGCCTTGAAGTCCACCTCGCTCGTGAAGCGCTGCCGCACGTTGCGGAACTGCTGTTCCACCCCCTCGGAGAGCTCCTGATCGGTGAGCTTGATGGCGGTATCCCGCTGGGCCACCTGGACCATCAGTTCCGCGTCAACCAGATCCGAGATCACCTGCCGACAAAGCGCCCGGAATTCGGCGGGGGCGGTCGGGAGGGCGCCAGCCTGGGCCCGTTGGGTGAAGATCTCCTCCTCCACCTGCGAGGTCAGGATCGGCGCATCACCCACGACAGCGATCACCCGGTCGATCGTCGCCAGTGTGTCACACCGGAGCGGGGCCTGCTGTGCGGCCACGGCGCGCGCGCCGGACAGCAGGACGATTGCCAGCCACCACGACGGTGACCGCATCAGTGCAGGCCGTCGGTCGGCGGGACGGCACCCGGCGGGGCGACGAAGATCGGAGCGCCTGGCGGTGCACCCGGCGGCAGGCCGGGCGAACCACTCGCCGAGGCTGCCGAGTCTTTCGCCGCCTTGAGCGCCGCCGCCACCTCGACCGCTCGGAGCAGTGCCGCCTGGTCCAGCGAGAATTCGGCCTCTTCCCGGAGGATTCCGGAGAGCTGGCCGGGGATGGGCCGGGGGCGGGCGGTGCCCGCGAGGATCCGGTCCCAATAGGTGGCGATCTTCATCGCAGCCACACGCGACCGGTCGGACTTGGCGGTCGACGGATCGCTGATGTCGGCGGCTGACAGGTCCAGCATCAGCTTGAGGGTGTCCACCTGGCCGGTGAACCGCTGCATCAGGCTGGCCCACTCGTCCCGGCCAATGCCGATTCCGGCCGAATCCGCCTGCTGCAGCAGGAGATGGTTCTGGGCGATCAGCTTCACGAAGCTGGTCAGCGAGCTATCCGGCTGCTTTCCCAGATCGGCGGCCCAGTTGGGGCCGAGCGCACTGACCCACCGCAGGAAATCACCGACCGTCAGCGCACCACCATCGAACGCGGCCAGGACCTTGGTGGAACGGCGCTCACCGTCGCGGTCGGCGATCGCGGCTCGCATCGCGGCCGGAGCACCCGCTTCCACCTTCAGCCGCTTCTGCGCCCCGAGCGTCTCGAGGTACACGGAATCGAGCACAAACCCCATCCGCTCCCGGGCAAAGACCAGCAGGCGGTCGCGGACTTCCGTCACAGGGGGACGGCGGATGATGTGGTAGCCGAAGGGTGTCTCCACGACGTTGGTCATGCCGCCCGGCGCGAGGCTCCAGCCGGCACTGTCGAACGCCGTGACGTACTTGCCCCGGGCGGATGGCGGCAGGTAGCCGCCATCCGACTTGCTCGCCGGATCCTCGCTCACCTGCCGCGCCAGTGTGGCGAAATCCGCTCCACCCGTGAGTCTGGAATAAATCGCATCGGCCCTTTTTTTCGCCGCCGTGCGCGCTGGCGGTTCGGCATTCGGCTCGACCCGCACCAGAATGTGCTGCAGCAGACGAGTCCCGTCGGAGGCGTAGACGCTGTCGGCCGTCGCTGTGGTGGCCGGCGAGCGCCGGGCCAGCAGCGTATCGTGCCAGCGGGTGCCCCGCAGCTCGGCAAGCTCGGGCCACAGCACGCGTGTCGCCGTCAGCGAGTCGGTCAGCGGGTTACCTCCCGCCACTGCCTGGGAAAACAGCGTGTGGTCCACCCACATGTTCGCCATGAATTCCGCGGCATCACGGCTGACCGGCACGCCCTTGATACCCACCATGAGCTGCGCCAGGCGATCCACCGAGAGCTCCTGCCCGCCCGCCCGCCTCGGCCACCACCTCCGGCCGGGCGCGGAAGGCATCCTTGCATCCCGTCGCCACCAGCACCGCCACCACCAGCCACACTCGACGCATCGCTGCTCCTCGAAGAGAGATGACGGGCCACTCGCCCCGCCACCGATGTCCATTCCAATTGTGCCCGCATCCGACACTGCGGCGCATGCTCACCGTCCCGCCACCTGCTCCCTGCCGCCTGCCATCTGGTTCTCCCCGACCGCCACCAGCGCGCGCACCAGCGC
>JANOFA010001020.1:0-4583 GCA_031413355.1 Gemmatimonadota bacterium
GCCGCGATTCCCGTCTCCTGATCCACCGGCACGCCCAGACGCTCGAGGAGGCTGGTATCGGCGTGATACCCCGTCATGGCGAGGATATGGTCTGCGGGAAAACGCTCGGTCCTGCCCGTCACTTCCGAGCGCACCTCCACCGCTTCCGGTGTGATCCGGGTGACGCGTGACCGCCATGAGGTCAGGATGCTCTCCTCCCTGACCCGATTGGTGATGTCCGGCAATACCCAGGGCTTCACGGTCCGGTCGAACCCCTCGCCCAGGTGCACCAACCGCACCCTGGCACCGGCGCGCCAGCACTCCAGCGCCGCGTCCACCGCACTGTTGCCCGCTCCGATCACCACGACGTCCTGATGCCAGTGCCGGTGCCCCTCGGAGAAGTAGTGGGCCACGTGGGGCAGTTCCTCCCCGGGAATACCAAGCAGGTTGGGCCAGTCATAGTACCCGGTGGCGACCACCACGTTGGCAGCATGGTACGTCGTCGTATCGTGCCGCCGCCGCACCTCGACCCGGAAACCGTCCCCCATCCTGGCGATGCTGGTGACCTCCTCCCCGGGGCGCGCATCGAGCCCGAAATGCTCCGCTACCCGCCGGTAGTACAGCAGGCCGTCGCGCCGGGTCGGCTTCTCGCTGCTGCTGATGAATGGCACGCCACCGATCTCGATCCGCTCGGGAGTCGAGAAGAAGGTCATGTTGAGCGGGTAGCGCTCGATGGTGGAGACCACGGTGCGGCGGTCGAGCAAGATGCACCCGAGACCGGCCTGCTGCGCGGCGATGCCCACTGCCAGACCGCAGGGCCCGGCGCCGATGACGAGGATCGTGGTGGCGGCGGTCATACCTCGATGATCTGATCCCGCCTGGTCCCCACGCTCACGTAGCGGATCGGGGCACCGGAGAGGTCCTGCAGCCGGTCGAGATAGGTCCGGGCCTCGGGCGGCAGGTCGGCAAGCCGGCGCGCACCAGTAATCGGCTTGCGCCAGCCCGGCAGCGTCTCATAGCGCGGCTCGACCCGTCCCAGCGTCCGGACATCGGCTGGCATCTCCAGGCAGGGCTCCCCATCCAGTAGGTAATCGGTGCCCACCGGAATCTCGGCGAAGGTGTCGAGCACATCCAGCTTGGTCACCGCCAGGCCGGTGAGGCCGTTCACCCGCACGGAGTAGCGTACCACCGTCGCGTCGAACCAGCCGCAGCGCCGCGGGCGACCCGTGGTTGCTCCGAACTCCCCGCCGAGCTGGCGCAGATGCTCCTCCACACCAGCCTCTGCCTGGGTCGGAAGGGGACCGTTGCCGACCCGCGTGGTATAAGCCTTCACGACGCCGAGCACTTCATCGATAGCGGTCGGCCCGATGCCGGCACCGACGGCCGCGCCCCCCGCCGTCGTGTTGGATGAGGTGACAAATGGGTAGGTACCGTGATCGACGTCGAGCAGGGCTCCCTGCGCCCCTTCGAGCAGCACCCGCTTGCCCTCCTGCAGTGCCCGGTGCACCAGCAGGCCGGTGTCTGCGGCCAGCGGCAGGAGCCGTGGAGCGAGCCGCTCGAGCAGTTCGTGATGCTGCGACTCGGAGGCGAGGTCCTGGCTGCCCATCATGGAGAGCAGCTGATTGGCGCGGGCCACCCGCTCGCTCAGGATGGCACGGGCGTTCTCGAGGTGGCGAAGGTCGGCAACCCGGACACCGCGCCGGCCGTACTTGTCTTCATACGTCGGGCCGATCCCCCGCCCCGTCGTGCCGATCTTCTGGCTGCGTTCGTGGGCCTGGTCGAGCAGCTTGTGGTAGGGCAGGACCAGGTGGGCCCGGTCGGAAAGGAAGATCCGGCCCGCTGTGCTGATGCCACGCGCGGTCAGCCCATCGAGCTCCAGAAAGAACGTCTCCGGATCCAGCACGACGCCGTTCCCGACGATGCAGGAGCAGCGATCGTGCAGGATTCCGGATGGAATCTGGTGCAGGATGAACTGGGCGTCGCCGATGCAGACGGTGTGGCCGGCGTTGGCCCCGCCCTGGTAGCGCACCACGAAATCGGCCCGCTCGGCGAGGACATCGACCAGCTTGCCCTTGCCTTCGTCGCCCCATTGAGCACCAACGACGACAACGCAGTGGGTCTTCGGATTGAACATGAGACTCCGCTTTCAGCACTCGGCGGTTCGGCGAGTAGGCTCAGGACCGTTGCGACGGCCCGTCTCCCCACCCAAAAAAAGACCGGAGCCCCCGTGGGGCTCCGGTGCATCCTCTGGTGAATAGTAGGCGCGGCCGGGCCAAAGTCAACGCAGTTCGGTGCTGGGAGGTGGCGACGCCCGCCCCGGCCTGCAACACACGCACATTGGATGAATCCTGCGACCTCGGCCCTGCTCACTAGGGAAGCTTTGCACGAATCCCGGAGTCAGGTCGGGGCTCATCCGCGGGGACCATCCGGGCGCTCGGCTTTGCGTAGGTCCTGTGGCGTCGGAGGACCAGCTACGCACGCGCCCTGCAGGACTCCCGCGACCTCGCCCCTCCCCGTGATGTGCAGGGCTTTCCTAGCGGTTGCAAAAGCCCCCGAGCAGGCGCCCGACCGCTTCGACGGTATCGAGGGAAAGCCGGGTCGGGGTGTCCCCGGGCGTGTGGAGCCTCTGGAGGACCCCCCAATCGAGCCGACTGATGGTGACCGCCCTGCCCCCGGCCCGCGCCAGCGGGAGGCTGTCGGTCAGGATGCCGAGCGGGAGGTGCCTGACAACGATCCGGGGAGCGACCCCGGCCAGGGCGGTCGCGAGTGCGCCGGCCAGCGCCAGCCCGTCGGCGTCGTGGGCGACCACGTAGAGGGGGCCCTCATCGGTCAAGGTGTCGAGATTGATGATCTCGGTCCCGCGGAGGCTTCCCTGGTCGGCCACGAAGGCCCGAGCCCCGACCAGCCCGAACTCCTCGGCACCAGTGAAGAGGATACCGGTGTGGTCATCGAGCCCAGCCTCCGCCGCGACCAGTGCGGCGACAACGCCGCTGGTGTTGTCGCTGGCCCCGGGAGACAGACCACGCAGGCGCCCACGTGTGGCCAGGGCACCCGCGGCCAGGCTCAATCCGGCCAGGGCGGCAAGCGGAGTTATTGGCAGTGGACGGCCGCTCATGGCACGCCACGCAGTTGCCCCGCTGATGACCAGCACGGCAAGGATCAGCACCCAGACCGCGACCAGCCGCCCCGCCATGGAATGCCCCTGGGCCTTGGTATCCAGATGGGCCACAATCCAGCGGTGGACGGGTGCGGCGCCCCGGGTGGCGATGAGATTGGCGTCCTCGCGCCGCTCCGCCCCGGGCACCTCAACGCCAGTACCGATGCCCCATGCCAGCAGCGCGAGCGCCGTCGCGCCACCCAGCCAGACGACCAGTGCGGTGGCGCGTGGAACGGAGGGGAAAGCGAGCAGTGGGAGTAGCAGGAGCGTCAGCCACCCGAGCCCAGCGCCAAGCAGGGGAAAGGCGTTGAGGGCGGCGGGCTGGAAGGGGAAGCGCTGCTCGCGGACGGTGTAGTCCAGGGAATGAAGGTGCGCCGTCAGGCAGGCGCGGGCCGCGGCGGCTCCGGGCGTCCCCGCCTCACGCGGGAGGCGGCACAACTCCGCCAACCACGCCGATGCGGTCAGCTGTCACCCGGCCCGGCCGCGCCAGGATCGATGATCGCGGCGGCGGTCTCGGCGCTGATCAGCTCTTCCGACAGCAGCTCACGGGCATGCTGCTCAAAGCTCTGCATGCCGTGCTCACGGCCAGCGGCGATCGCAGCACGGAGGTCGTCGCGGCGGTCGGCGTCCCGCAGGATGGCTCGGGTGACCGGTGTGGCGGTGAGGGCTTCGACCAGCGCGACCCGGCTCCCGTCGTCCCGCCGCGGCAGGAGCCGCTGGGCCATCAGCCCACGGAGCACCTCGGAGAGCCGGATCCGGCCGATCTCGCGTTCGGCACCCGGAAACATGGCGTGCAAACGCGCGATTGACGTGACCACATCGGGAGTGGTCAGGGTGGAGATCACCAGGTGACCGCGTTCCGCCGCCTTGATGGCGGTGTCGAGCGTCTCGCTGTCGGCAATCTCGCCGATGACGATCACATCGGGGTCCTGCCGCAGCGCCGCCTGCAGTCCGATCGCGAAGCTCTCGGTGTCCACCCCGACTTCGCGCTGGGTCACCGAGCATTTCACGTCGCGGTGCAGAAATTCGATCGGGTTCTCCACCGTCACGATATGGCGATGCAGATTCTGGTTGATGTGGTTGAGCATGGCGGCGACGGTGGAACTCTTGCCGCTGCCCGAGACGCCCGCCACGAGCACCAGCCCCTGCTCCAGTTCCGCCAGCTGGCCCACGATTGGTGGCAGGAGCAGGTCCTCGATGCTGGGCACCGTGAAGGGGATGACCCGCATCACGATCATGAAGGAGGAGCGCTGCCGCAGCAGGTTCACCCGGAACCGACCCACCCCGGCCATTCCCCACGAGCAATCGAAGTCCTTGAGCAGGTCGATGCGAGCCCGCTCCTCCTCGTTCGGCAGCAGCTTGAGTGCGATCGCCCGGGTCTGGTCCGGCGTCAGGCGCTGCTTGGTCAGCGGGACGAGCTTCCCGTTGATCCGCGCACGGAAGACAT
>JANOFA010001021.1:0-2367 GCA_031413355.1 Gemmatimonadota bacterium
AGCTCTGGCTGCCGATCCTGCTCGCCGGGTTCGCCGTTTTTATCGCGAGCTCGATCATCCACATGGTGCTGCCGATCCACAAGTCGGACTACCTCGGTCTGACCAACGAGGATGAGGTACGGGCCGCGATCCGGAAGTCGAGCCCGGCGCCGGGGCAGTACATGATGCCGTGGGCCAAGGACATGTCGGCCATGAAGGATCCCGCCATGCAGGCGAAGTGGGTGGAGGGTCCGGTCGCCACGCTCACCGTCCGTCCCAGCGGGGCGATCAACATGGGGCCATTTCTGGCGCAGTGGTTCGCCTACACCATCGTCATCAGCACCCTGGTGGCCTACCTCGCGAGTCGCACTCTTCCGGTCGGGACGGCCTACCTCACGGTATTCCGGGTGGTCGGTACCGCGGCATGGCTTGGGTATGCGGGCGGCACGCCGATCAATGCCATCTGGAAGAGCGTACCGTGGCGGGTCTCCGGCAAGGAGGCGATCGACGGGCTGGTGTACGCCTGCCTGACCGCCGGGGTCTTCGGCTGGCTCTGGCCGCAGGGATAGCCCGTCGTGGCGTACCCCACCTCCGGGTCAGGCATCCTCAACCGGAGCGTGTGAAGTCCTCAGGCCCTCGAGCAGTCCCGCTGAGGGTCTCGACCTGCTGCTGACCGATGTTATCATGCCTCGTATCGGCGGGCCCGAACTGGCCGCCCGGCTGCCGGCTCGGTGACTTGGCCTGTGAGTGCTGCTCGATTCGGGCTATGCCAGCGAGGTGCTCGACCTGCACGGCGCGCTGGCGGCCGGCACCGAGTTTCTCCAGAAACCGTTCACCCCGTCCCGTCCTTCGTTCAGGAGTCCGGCATGCATTCTTTACCCCCCCGCTCCATCCCCGGTCTGCTGACCGCCGTCGCGGCCCTCGGCCTGCTGTCCTGTGCCACCAATCCGGTCACCGGCAAGAGCGAGCTGTCCCTCGTCTCGGAATCCCAGGAGATCGCGATGGGACGGGACTATGCCCTCCAGGTCAAGCAGGAGACCGGGGTATACCCCGATTCTGGAGTGCAGTCCTATGTGAGTCGCCTGGGGCTGGGGCTCGCGCGCACCACCGAGCGGCCATCGATCCCCTGGGCCTTCACCGTCATGGACGATCCGCAGGTCAATGCCTTTGCGCTGCCGGGTGGCCCAATCTTCATCACCCGCGGCATCCTGACGCACATGAACTCCGAGGCGGAGCTCGCGACGGTCATTGGACACGAGATCGGGCACGTTACCGCACGGCACTCGGTGCAGCAGATGACGCGGCAGCAGCTCACCCAGCTCGGTATGGTGGCCGGCGCGATCGCCTCGAGCAAGGTGGCCGACAATCTCGGGCTGATCAGTCAGGTGGTCGGCGTCCTGTCGCTCAAGTACGGCCGCGATGACGAATCCCAGGCCGATGGCCTCGGCTTCCGCTATGCGCTCAGCAACGGGTACGATGTGCGGAAGATGGTGGACATGTTCACGGTGCTGCAGCGCGTGTCGGCCAAGGCCGGACAGCGGATTCCGGAATGGCAGTCCACCCACCCCGATCCCGGCAACCGGATCGAGGCGACGCAGCGGCGGATCGGCCGGGTGACCGTGCCGCTCGACGACAAGATCGTCAATCGCGACGGCTTCCTCCGGATCATCGACGGCATGATCTACGGGGACAATCCGCGAAACGGCTACTTCAAGGACGCGCGGTTCTACCAGCCGGACCTCGCCTTCTCGCTCGACTTTCCCGCCGGATGGCGGACGCTCAATCAGGCGCAGTCGGTGATCGGCGGCAGCCCGCAGCAGGATGCCCAGGTCCAGCTCACGCTCGCCGGGCAGGAGGTGCCGGCCGATCTGCTCAAGAAGTTTATGGCCCAGGAGGGACTGCAGCCCGGCCCATCGGGTCCAACGACGATCAACGGCAATCCGGCCGCGGCGGGATCATTCACCGCCCAGCAGGAGGATGGCTCGCAGCTCGCCGGCCGGGTCGCGTACCTCTCCTACGGCGGGATCACCTATCAGTTGATGGGGATCGGCACCGCGGCGGGCTGGTCCACCAATGACCGGCTGGTGCAGCAGTTCATCGGCAGCTTCCGCCGGGTCACCGATCCCGCGGTGCTGAATGTGAAGCCCAACCGCATCAGCGTTGCGAGGGTGACGAAGGCGACAACGCTGGCCGAGTTCAACCGGCAGAAACCCTCGATCATCACGATTGAGGAACTGGCCGTGATCAACGGCCTGGCGGACGGGAACGCGGCGCTGGCGGCGGGAGCATCGGTGAAGCGGGTCGTGGGGATGTAGCAGCGCGCGTGTAGGGGTCGCCCCCCCGGCGACCCCAACACCCGCGTCGCCCAACGCCCCACGCCCCACGCCC
>JANOFA010001022.1:0-2373 GCA_031413355.1 Gemmatimonadota bacterium
GATATCGCCTTTCCCGATCGGGAGCGGTTCTTCGCTTATGCCTCCCGCGCCATGCGGGGTCTGGTGATCGACTTTGCCCGACGGCGCTGCGCCAGGAAGCGTGGGCGTCAGTTCGAGATCACGCTCACCGAGGACGAAAGCCAGGCCGCTGGAGCCGTCGAGGACACGACCGACCTGCCGGCGCTTGGCGATGCGCTCACCGAGCTTGCCACACTGGATCCGAGGCTCGCGGAACTGGTCGACCTGCATTTCTTTGGCGGGTTCTCGCTGGTGGAGATCGCGGAGTTTCGCGGCGTGGCGGAGCGGACGGTGCAGCGCGACTGGCGCAAGGCGCGGATGCTGCTGCACCAGTCGCTTCGCTCGGAGGGCCGGCCGGACGCCGTCAACCGTGCCCCCGAGGTGCGCTAGCGCTGGAGGCGCTTGACCAGCGCGGCTGCCTCGTGAGTCAGCGGATGCGCGTCCCCCGCGCCGAAGCGGAGTGCGACCACCGCTCGCGCAAGGGCCGAGCGAGCACTGACGCTGTCGTCCTCTGCCAGAAGCACCTTGGCCTCCAGGAGCCGCGCCGCCCCGACGTCCGCACTCTCGATTTCCGCCAGCGAATCCGCCGCCGCCTCTCCGGCGACGATGCGCGCCAGCTCGAGTGCCTCGACCGTATCCCCGACAGCCAGCGCGCTCCGTCCAGCCATCAACGCCACTGGCCGGAGGCGTCGTTGCCGTTTTCCCTCGAAGTACCCGTGCCTCTTGAGCGTGGCCCGGAACCGCACCAGTGCCGCCGCCGAGTCCCCGCGGCTCAGCGCCAGCATGCCGTCCAGGGCATCGATGTCGGGCACCACATCGTCGGTATCGAGGACGTGCGGATAGACAGCGATGATGTGGGCGAGTCGGCTGCGCACCTGCGCTACCTCGGACAAGTGGCCGAGGCCGATTTGAGCCCGGGCTACCCCGTAGAGGCCGCGGCCCTCCCAATAGAGATTGGTGTCCTGCTCGGCCTGCCGCACAATCTGCCGGAAATACTTGAGCGCGCTTTCGGCGTGGTCCTGCACCAGTGCCGCTTCGGCGTAGTGCACCAGCGGTTGCCATTCGATCCACCCGCGCGAATCCGCCGCGGCAGCCTGCACCAGTACCTCTCGCAGCATTCGTTCCGCTTCATCGGTGCGCCCCAGGCGGTTCAGGCTGATCGCGTGGTTGTGCTGGGCGATCAGCCGGTTGATCGAGGCGCCCCGGCCGCTCGCATCCATCGCCGCCATCGCCCGGCGCTGGGTCACCAGCGCTTCGCGGTAGCGGCCATCGCTGTCGAGCGCGAGCGCCATGATGTCCAGAAGTTCCAGGTAGGCCAGGTCCTTCGTCTCACCCAGACGGTCCTTGATTGCCAGGGCGCTGGTGGCGGCGGAAATCGCCTCCGCTCCGTGACCAACATCTCCGGCTAGCAGCGAACGGACCGTGAGGCAGGCCACCTCGTTCCGCTCGTCGGGCCGGAGTCGGACGAGTGACTCTGCCGCGGCCAGCACCGCGTCCGCCTCCTTGTACTTCCCTTCCGTGCGAAGATTGTCGGCAATGGAGCACCGAATGGACCCCAGCTGGTCCGCTCCGTGGCCCGCGACAGCCAGCGATTCCGCCCGCGCCAACAGCTGCCCACGGATCGCTCGATCGCCCAGGCCAGCGTAACTGGCGGCGAGCTGGAGCAGGAGCGGTGCGAAGGTTGCGGAGTCTCCGGAGAACTGCCGCTCGAGCATCACGCGTCCGGAGTCGAGCGCCTGGCGCATGGTGATCGGCTTGTCGCCGACCTGCGAGAGTAGCGCGTTCTGGAATTCGACCTGCGCGTCGGTCTGCCGGTTGGCCTGGACCGCGGCATCCCGCTGCAGCCGCGCTTCCCGCATCTGACCGACGGAAAACAGCGTCGCCCCGATCAGTCCCACCGTGGTCACCAGCCCGGCGATCACCGCGGCCCGATTCCGCGCCGCAAACCGGCCCAGCCGATACCCCAATGAGTGCGGTCTGGCGCTCACCGGTTCCCGTCGCAGATACCGCTCGAGGTCGTCACCCAATGCCGCCACTGTCTGGTACCGCTCGCCTGGTGCCTTGCGAAGTGCCTTGGCCAGAATGGTGTCGAGGTCACCGCGGCCGAGTCGGGCCGGCTCTCGCTCCAGGAGCGCGGTCACGCATTCGGCCGGGGTGTCCGCTTCGTTCGCGGTGGGATGACGACCGGAGAGTAGCAGGTAGAGCAGCACGCCGAGGGCGTAGACGTCCGTCGCCGTCGTGAGAGCGTCACCCTGGACCTGTTCCGGCGCGGCATAGAGCGGCGTGAAGCTGCGCCCGCCGGCGAGCGTGAGGTTTGAGTGCTCGTTGCGGGACTCGCCGTCGAGCAGCTGTCGC
>JANOFA010001023.1:0-2931 GCA_031413355.1 Gemmatimonadota bacterium
GGTGTTCCAGTACGCCATCGAGGACACCACCGGCCGGATGGACCTGGCGCAGCTGCGCAGTCTGCAGGACTGGTACCTGCGGTATGCGCTGACGGCGGTACCGGGCGTGTCGGAGGTGGCGTCGATCGGCGGATTCGAGAAGCAGTACCAGGTGGACCTCGATCCCTCCCGGTTGCAGGCCTACGGCATTCCGATCACCCGGGTCATGGCCGCGATCCAGAACGCCAACTCCGACGTCGGCGCGATGGTCGTGGAGCTGTCGGAGCGGGAGCACATGGTGCGCGGGCTGGGCTACCTCAAGTCCATCGGCGATATCGAAAATGTCGTGGTGGGCGCGACCGCGGGCGGCACGCCCGTCCGACTCGCCGAGCTGGGCCGGGTCACCGTGGGGCCAGCCGTCCGCCGGGGCATCGCCGATCTTGATGGCCGGGGCGACGCGGTCGGCGGCATCGTGGTGATGCGCTTCGGCGAGAACGCACTCAAGACCATCGACGGGGTGAAGGCGCGGCTGGCCGACATTGCGCAAGGGCTGCCCGCCGGTGTCGTGATCCGGCCGATGTACGACCGGAGCGACCTCATCCGCCGCGCGATCGACAATCTCCGCACCAAGCTGTTCGAGGAGAGCATCATCGTCGCCATCGTGTGCCTGCTCTTCCTGGTGCACGCCCGCTCGGCGCTGGTCGCCATACTCACGCTGCCGGTCGGCATCCTGCTCGCCTTTCTTGCCATGCGCTGGATTGGGGTGAGCGCCGACCTCATGTCGCTGGGCGGCATCGCGATCGCCATCGGCGCCATGATCGACGCCGCGATCGTCATGATCGAGAACATGCACAAGCACCTCGAACGCGCCATCGTGGCCAAGGGTGGCGATCCCAATTCCGCCTCGTTCAACACCAGTGTGCTGTCGACCGAGGAACGGTGGGCCATCGTCACCGCTTCGGCCCGCGAGGTCGGGCCGGCGCTGTTCTTCTCGCTCCTCATCATCACGGTGTCGTTCCTGCCGGTATTCGCGCTGGAGGGGCAGGAGGGACGGCTGTTCAAGCCGCTCGCCTTTACCAAGACCTTCGCCATGGCGGCGGCGAGTCTGCTGTCGGTCACGCTGGTGCCGGTCACCATGGGAATGTTCATCCGGGGTCGCATCTTCCGGGAACACGCCAACCCGATCAATCGCGCCATGATCCGGCTCTACCGGCCGGTCATCGGCGTGGTGCTGCGGCAGCGGTGGACGGTGCTCGCGGTCGCGGCCGCCACGGTGATCCTCACCTGGATCCCGTGGCAGCGGATCGGCGGAGAGTTCATGCCGCCGCTGGACGAAGGCACCATCCTCTTCATGCCAACCACCCTTCCCGGCGCGAGTGTCGCCCGCGCGCGGGAGATCCTGCGCATTCAGGACGGTATCCTCAAGAGCATTCCCGAGGTGGCGACGGTGTGGGGCAAGGCCGGACGGGCTGAAACGGCAACCGACCCCGCCGGTCTCGACATGTTCGAGACCACCATCACCCTCAAACCGGAATCGGCCTGGCGGCCGGGCATGACCACCGAGCGGCTCGTGGCGCTGATGGACTCGGCGGTGCGGCTGCCCGGAGTGACGAACGCGTGGACCATGCCGATCAAGGGCCGCATCGACATGCTCGCCACCGGCATCCGGACACCAGTCGGGGTGAAGATCTTCGGTCCCGATCTGGGCGAGCTGGAGCGGCTCGGCCGCGAAGTCGAAGCTGCCGTGCGCGCGGTCCCCGGCACACGCAGCGCTTTTGCGGAGCGAGCCCAGTCGGGCTACTACCTGGACATCGACATCGATCGCGCCGCCGCGGCACGCCACGGCCTGAATGTGGGCGACGTGCAGACCGTCATCGCGACGGCGATCGGCGGCATGACGATCACCCAGACCGTCGAGGGCCGGGAGCGCTACGGCGTGCGGATCCGCTACCCCCACGAACTGCGCGACAATCCCGAACGGCTGCTCGACGTTCTCATTCCCGCCTCACACGGCACGGCGCAGGCCGGTGGTGCCGGTGGCATGGGGATGACGGGGAGTGCGGCACCGGTCGCCGCGCCGGGCACCGTCGCCTACGTGCCGCTCGGACAGGTGGCGACGATTCGTGAGGCGGCAGGACCGATGGTGGTGCGGACCGAAGGGGCGATCCCCACCGCCTGGGTCTATGTCGACGTGGCCGGCCGGGATATCGCGAGTTATGTCGCCGAGGCGCGGAAGATGGTTGATGGGATGGTGAAGCTGCCGCCGGGCTACACGATCACCTGGAGTGGTCAGTACGAGTACATGCAGCGTGCGGCCGCCCGGCTCCGGCTGGTCGTGCCGGCGACGCTGGCCCTCATCTTCCTCCTGCTCTACCTCAATTTCCGGAGTGTGGGTTCGAGCCTGCTGGTCATGCTCTCGCTGCCGTTCGCACTGGTCGGCGGCATCTGGTTCATCTACCTGCTGCACTACAACTGGTCTGTGGCTGTCGCAGTCGGGTTCATCGCGCTGGCGGGGGTCGCGGCGGAGACGGGAGTGATCATGCTCATCTACCTGGACCAGGCGTGGGCCGCCCGCCCGGGGCGCACCACCGCCGATCTCACCGCGGCCATCATCGAAGGCGCGGTGGAGCGGGTGCGACCCAAGATGATGACGGTGACGGCGATCATCGCCGGGCTGCTGCCGATTCTCTGGGGCGACGGCGCCGGCGCGAGTGTCATGAAGCGCATCGCCGCGCCGATGGTCGGTGGCATGCTGAGCAGCACGCTGCTCACGCTGCTGGTGATTCCGGCGGCGTATTCGTTATGGAAGGAGTGGGAGCTGCGGCGGGGTCCACGGACCCGCGCCCCCGCGCCGCCGCCGGTTTCGCGTCCCCGATGGCCTGTCCGCCGCCTCCACGCCGGGGATCTCCCACGCGCCCGGACCCGCTGCGCGTGCCCGTGGCGGCTACCCCG
>JANOFA010001024.1:0-2403 GCA_031413355.1 Gemmatimonadota bacterium
TGTCCGCGCCCGGCTCGGCCAGTTCGTCGTGGGCCCGGAGAATGGCGAAACTGGTCCCGTTGAACCGCTCGAACTTGGGCAGGTGCTCCGGATCGAGGCAATCCGCCACAGCAGAAGCAGTCAGTCCATACGTCCGGGCGATCTCATCGAGATCCGCCCGGCTGGGTTCCACCAGGTCGAGCCAGGTGAACGCCGGCGTGGTCGAACGAAAGACCGTCCGCAGCATGCCGGGCGTCAGCCCCCCACCGCGATGGCAGGAGCTTCATGCGCCGACGGCACCGGCAGCACCCGGCCGAGGATCCGGCTCGCCGCCATCGCCGCGCCAAATCCGTTGTCGATGTTCACCACGGTGAGGCCGGCGGCGCAGGAATTGAGCATGGCAAGCAGGGCGGAGAGCCCGCCAAACGCCGCGCCGTACCCCACGCTCGTCGGCACCGCAATTACCGGCGCACCGACCAGTCCCCCAACGACACTGGGCAACGCTCCCTCCATGCCAGCAACGACGATCAGCACATCCGCCGCGTGGAGCTGGCGGGCCGCGTTGAGCAGCCGGTGCAATCCGGCGACGCCGACATCGGTCAACCGCTCGACCCCATGTCCCAGCACGTCTGCGGTAACTGCAGCCTCCTCCGCGACGGGCAGATCGCTGGTCCCCGCACAGACGATCAGGACCCGTCCGACCGGAACCCGGCGCTCGCCTGCAGGCCGGAGGACCACGGTGCGCGCGAGGCTGTTCCATTCCAGCGCGGGAAACCGTCGCCGCAGCGCCGCCGCCTGTTCCAGTGTGGCCCGGGTGCCGAGAAACCCGTTCCCCGTCGCGGCGAGGCGGGCACAGATGCCTTCGACCTGTTCGATGGTCTTTCCGGCACAATAGACCACTTCGGGATGACCCTGTCGCAACATCCGGTGGTGATCAAGTTGGGCGAATGGCAGTACTTCGGTGGGGAAATGGCGGAGCCGCTCCAGGGCAGCTTCCGGTGAGCGCGTTCCCGCGGCCACTTCCGCCAGCAGCACGGACAGCTGTTCCGGTGTCACGCCAGGCCGGCCACTGGCGAGAGATACTCCCCGAAGATGGCCTCGGCCTCCATCATCGATTCGACCTGGAAGAGCCGGCCCCGCAGCTCGCTCGCGCCATGCAACCCCTTGGTATACCAGCCGAAATGCTTGCGGAACTCGACCACCGTCTTCCGCGTGTCACCCTGCAGCCGGAGCGCGAGCCGGGCGTGATCCAAGGCGACGGAGAATCGCTCGGCGGCCGTGGGCGCCTCCGGTCGCGGCTGGCCGGACAGCAGCGCACGCGCGTCGCGGAACAACCACGGATTGCCGAACGACCCGCGTCCGATCATCACGCCGGCACACCGCGTGTGCGCCACCATCCGCACCACATCCTCCGGCGCCTGGACGTCACCGTTGCCGATCACCGGAATCTCCAGTGCGTCCACCACCCGCGCGATCTCGTCCCAGCTGGCCTTGCCGGTGAACATCTGGGTCCGGGTGCGGGCATGCAGGGTGAAGGCCGTTGCGCCGGCGTCCTGCATCCGCAGCGCGATGCCGACCGGATCCCGGGTATCGTCATTCCATCCGCTTCTTGTCTTCACCGTCACGGGCAACGGCGTGGCCGCCACCACCGCACGGATGATCTGCTGCACCAGCCCCATGTCCCGCAGGCAGCCCGACCCGCCGTTCCGCTGAACCACCTTCTTGACCGGGCAGCCGAAGTTGATGTCGATGAACTCGGGGCGGTAATGCTCGGTGATGACCGCCGCCGCCTCGGCCATGGCGGAGGGGTCCGCCCCGTAGATCTGGATGCCCAGCGGCCGCTCGGGCCATCGATTCCGGATCCGCCCCGTAGATCTGCACCCCGATCGGGCGTTCCGCCGGGTCGAACTCGCAGCCTTCCAGCGTCTTCCGAATCCCTCGCTTGATGGCCTCGGCCGCGAGAAACTCGGTCATCACCACATCGGCACCGAACCGCCGGCAGATCTGCCGGAAGGGGGCTTCGGACACTCCCGCCATCGGAGCCAGTATCACCGGGACTCGGATCCCGGTTGCGTATGGTAACTGCATGCCTGAAAAGTACTTGCGGGCCGCCGGTGGCGCCACCATAGGGCGATTGTACCGGCGGGCCCCTCCTCCTTCCGAAACCTCCGGCCGCGCCCTAATCTTCTTGGTCCATGCGCCTGAGCGACTTCCTCGACCCCGACCGCGTTTCGCTCGACCTGCGGGCCGTGCGCCGGGACGACGCCATCAGTGGGATGATCGATCTCCTCGGGCTCGACGAGCGGGCCCGGGCCGCGGTGGCCCGCCTCATCGAAAAGCGCGAACAGGCGGGGTCGACCGGGATTGGTCGGAGCATCGCGATCCCCCACTGCCGTTCCTTGGCGCTCAGCCGGCTCCGGCTCG
>JANOFA010001025.1:0-10039 GCA_031413355.1 Gemmatimonadota bacterium
CGGCATCCACCAGCGCCGCTGACGCCGTGGGGTCCTCGATCTGACCCAAGGCGTCCGCTGCAGCCTGTCGTACCCCCGGCTCCCGGTCGCGCAGCAGGGGCAGCAGCGGCTTCACCGCCGCGGGGTCCTCGATCTCGCCCAGAGCACCCGCCGCCGCCCGGCGGATTCCGGGTTCAGGTCGCTCGAGCAGCCGCGCAATGACGGTCACTGCACGCGGGTCTTCGTATTCGCCCACGGCCCACGCCGCCATGCGCACCACCTCCGGATCGCGGTCGCCGAGCGCGCGCAGCAGTGGCTGGTATCCCTCGGGCTCCTCCATCATCCCCAGCCCCAGCGCGGCGGCCTCGCGCACCTTCCCTTCACTGGAGGCCAGGCCCTCCCGCAGCGCGCGCGCGGCATCAGGGAGCCCACTCTGCCCCAGGAGCCGGGCCGCCGCACGACGTACGCACGGTTCCGCGCGGCCCAGCGCGCCACTCAGAAGCGGCACCGCTCGCCGGTCGGTCACCCCCGACTGAAAGGCGGCACGGTCGCGTGCGACATCGACCGGCTGATCTCGCAGAGCGTTGACCTCCCCGTGGCCTCCCGACCAACCCCAGCCGTTGCCCAGGTTGTCCACCGCAAGTTCACAGACGGCAGGCGGGGTGGCGGCCAGCGCGGTCAGGAGTCCCGCGACCTGGGTGGAATCGAGACCAGGGCCATTTCTGCGACGGAACGAGTTGAAGTGAATCCGCGGCGCTCGCATGCGCGCCAGCGGAATCCGCATTCCGCTCATCGACATGGCCATCGGCACGCGGACTGGCGGTCGCGGAGGCGATGGGGCGGGCGGCGGGGCCTGCAACGCACTGCCGGCCACGGCCAATACCAGAAAGAGTGACATCGTGACTCAGTCCTCTCTCTGACCCAGCGCCTCAGCTGCGGCACGCCGGACGGTCGGATCGGTCGACTTGAGCGCACCGACCAGCGCTTCGAGCGCCGAGCGATCGCGAATCTGTGACAGCGCATTCACCGCCGACTCGCGCACGTCCTTGTTCTCGTCGATCAGCAAGTCCCGAAGTGTCGGAACCCCTTTCGGATCTTCGATGCGGCCGAGCGTGTGCGCCACCTGCTGCCGGATCTCCGCGTTCCGGTCCTTCGCCATGCCGAGCACCGCCGGTGGCGCCTCCTTGAGCCCGAGCTCCCCGACGGCGCTCAGCGCCTCCTGCCGGATGTCCGTCGACGGGTCGCCCAGCAGCTTGAGAATCGCGCTGGTGAGGCGGGGATCCTTGATGCCCTCGTCGCCTTCCATGCGCGAGATCGCCAGCCCTATCGCCGACTGCCGCACCTCGGCGTCGCCGTCGCTCAGCGCCGTGAGGATGGCCTCCACCGGCACCTGGCCGGGCAGGCCGTGCAGGGCGGAAAGTGCCGCGCGCCGAACATCTTTGTTCCTATCGCTCAGCGCACCCACCAGGCCTGGTGTCGCCCGTGGATCCTCCAGGTGGCCGAGGCCGTCCGCCGCGCTGGCCCGGACCTCCGCGTCGTCGTCCTTCAACGCGGTGATGAGTGCCGGCACGGCGCGGGGATCATCCAGGTTCGCCAGCGAGCGCGACGCGGCCCGGCGCACTTCGACGTCCTGATCTCGGAGCGCGCTGATCAGGGCGGGCACCGCGATGCTCGTGGTGTCGCGCTGGCGCTCGCCTCTTCCGCCCCACGATACGCCCGCCCGCGCGATTCCCCGCAATTCATCGAGCCGGATCGTCTGTGCCAGTGCAGCGGGCATGGGTGGCATCGGCGCAGTCGTCGTGGCGATGCGAGCGTAGGACATCGAGCGGCGCGCATCCGCCATGGCTCGGCGGGTGTCACGCTGGATGCGGGCAACTTCCGAACGCGTCATGCCACTGCTGGTGCGCGCTTCCACCACGCTGTCGCCGGTATCGACCACGAACTGTGCGATGATGCCGTCAGCGGCTGCGACATCATTCGCCGCGTTCACGGTGCTGTCCTGCGTGTCCGCCGGTGCGACCGGGACACCCTGGGTGTGGCTCGTGACGGCGGGTGCTGCCATGGCGGTCACGCCAATCAGCGCGATCGCGCCGGCGGACAGCCAGAGTGTACGGGGAGCGTGCGGCATGGGTCGGCCCTCGATGAGACGGTGAATGCGGGTGACCAGCTGGGAACGGCGTTCCGCCATTCCCGCCAGTGGAACGAGGTGCGTCGGGCCCTGCACCCACTCGGCGACCTTCACCAGGCAGGTGGCGAGCGGAACGCCGGAACCGGTGCGGCGGACGGCCCAGTCATCGCAGAGAAGTTCCGCGGCATCCTGCAACCGGGTCCGCGCCAGACGATTGAGCGGCTGGATGAAGAGGGCCCGCTCGATCACGCACCCGAGGGCAAGCCAGGCCGGATCGTGCCGTACCAGGTGGGCCAGCTCGTGGGCCAGCATGCTGCGCTGCTGCTCCGGCTCCAGGTCTGTCAGCGCCGCCGGTGGCAGCACGATCTCGTCCCCACCGAGCGCAACGGGGCTGGTGAGACCACGCGCCGTGGTCAGGCGAATCGGTCGATCGACCGCGCCGGCGGTACGGAGCGCGTCCAGCATACGGAGCAGCCCGTCGTGCCTTACCGCGAGCCGCGGCCCGATCCGGCGGAACGCCCGCGCCCGCTGCAGCAGGTAGAGCAGACACCACAGCGCGGCGACGATCGCCCAGAGCAAAAGCAGCACGGTCAGCGGATCAAGCGCCCGGGCGACCGGAACACTCGGGGCGGGCAGCGATGCCGCTGGCGCCGGCTCCCCTGCCCGACCGGCCAGCATCAGACCGCTCACATCGATCGACGCTGCGCGATCCGCGCGCGGGCTCGGTGCGGCGACGACATCCGGGGCCACCGCCGGCGCGGCCAGCGGAGCCGCCGTGCGGTCGAGGACGATCGCCCCGCCGAGCGGCTGGAGTTCCAGCCCGGTCTGCAGCGTCGCCGTGGTGAGACCACCGACCAGCGCGGCCTTCCAGATCATGTCACGCAGGGCCGGCGCCGGAGCCCCGCCGCGGACCCGACTGGTGACCAGCCAGGCGAGCGACAGGAGCAGAGTGCTGTGGATCAGGTAGGTCAGCAGCCAGCTGCCCGCGATGAGTACGAAGTCGGTGCGCATGATCATGCCTCCTTGCCTCCGGCCTGATGCTCGGCCAGCATCGCCTTGATCCGGTCGAGGTCGCCGGAAGAGATCTCCCGCGCGGTCAGCAGATGGGACATCAGGGCCGCGACGTCTCCATCAAACAGCTGCTCGGTGAGTTCGTGCACCATGGAGCGCCGAATGTCCGCCTCCGTCACCAGCGCCTGGTAGACGAACTGCCGGGCCCGGGTCTCATGGCTCACGATCCCACGCTTTTCCAGCCGCGAGAGCAGTGTCGCCACGGTGGTCAGGGCCAGACCGCGTTCCGACCGGACCGCATCGCAGATTTCGGCCACGGTAGCCTGGCCCCGGTCCCAGAGGACCCGCATGAGGGAAATCTGCAGGTCGGTCAACTGGTGCGTTTCAGGCATGCGGGCAACCCTCCGCTCGGGTGCGAATCCATGGGCGCCAGGAGAGTCGCCCATTAACTACAGTTGTAATATTACATTCGTAGTGGAGAAGTCAAGACGAGGCACCCCCAGATGGGGTTTCAGCCCGATCCCGTGCCAGAAGAGCCGCCCGCCTGTGGCACTATATTCCCGCCCCATGACACAGGATCCCGCCGCACCAGGCGCCAGACTGCTTCGACTCTGGCAGCGCCTTGCCCCCCTGCCAGGGGGGTCGTGGCTGTTCAGCCGAGTCCTCGGCTTCATGGTGCCCTATACCGGCTCGATCGGGGCCCACATCCGCCTGCTCGAGCCGGGGCATGCGCGGGTGGAGCTCCGGGAACGCCGGGCGGTACGGAACCATCTGCGGTCGGTGCATGCCGTCGCGCTGGTGAATCTGGCCGAAGTCTGCAGCGGGCTCGCCATGCTCACCGCCCTGCCGATCGGGGTCCGCGGGATCGTCACCCAGCTGTCCATTGAGTATTTGAAGAAGGCCCGCGGCACCCTGACCGCTGACAGCCAGCCCACACTGCCAGTGGTCACCGGTCCCTGCGAACTGGATGTGACCGCCGACATATCTGATGCAGCCGGTGTGGTCGTCGCCCGGGCCACGGTCCGTTGGCGCCTGTCCCCTTCATGAGTGCGCCATCGCTGGACACTCCGCTGTCCCGTCATGCAGGCATCGGAATCCCGCTGATCTGCGGTGCGATGTATCCCTGCAGCAACCCGGAACTCGTGGCTGCCGTGTCCGACGCCGGAGGCATCGGCATCGTTCAGCCGATCTCGCTGACCTATGTCCACGGACACGACTTCCGCGCCGGCCTGCGGCTGATCCGCCAGCTCACGCCCCGCCCAATCGGCATGAATGCGCTGATCGAGCAGTCATCGCGCGCCTATCACGAGCGAATGACCCGCTGGATCGACGTCGCGCTGGAGGAGGGCGTCCGGTTCTTCGTGACGTCACTGGGCAACCCGCGCTGGGTCGTCGACCGGGTCGGGGCCGTGGGTGGCGTGGTCTACCATGACGTGACCGACCGGCGCTGGGCGGAAAAGGCGATCGCCGGCGGGGTGCATGGGCTGATCGCCGTCAACCGGCGCGCGGGCGGACATGCGGGAGCGCGCAGTGCGGAGCAACTGATCGAGGACTTGGGCGGGCTGGGGCTGCCGGTGGTGGCCGCCGGAGGTATCGGGGATCCAGCCGGGTTTGTGGCCGCGCTCCGGATGGGGTACGCCGGTGCCCAGCTTGGCACCCGGTTCATCGCCACGGTGGAATGCCGCGCCAGCGATGCCTACAAGCGCGCCATCGTTGCTGCCAGGGAGGACGACATCGTGTTGAGCGAACGGATCACCGGTGTTCCGGTCGCCGTGATCCGCACGCCCTACATCGAACGTATGGGCCTCACCGCGGGCCCCGTCGCCCGGTGGATGCTGCGCCACCGGCGCACCAAGCACTTCATGCGCACGGTCTACGCCCTCCGCTCCCTCTGGCAACTCAAGCGTGCCTCATTCGACGAGACGGGTGCGAAAGACTACTGGCAGGCGGGGAAGAGCGTCGCGGCCATCGAGGCGATCGAGCCGGCCGGAGAGATCGTCCGGCGATTCGGTGACGCAGTTCGCGCTGCCGTCTAAGGAAACCAGATAGCCCCAAGCAACGAGCCTCGCGGAACGCCCCATTGTCCACGGTTGATTTCCCGCCGCAGTAGACAGTCAAACCATTACAGGGGAACACTTTAGCAAATGGGCCTGAGTGTTGCACTCCATCCATCGGCAGACGTGGGTCCACGTCACGATCCGGGGAGGGAGGCAGGACATGTACAGGATCAGGTCGGCGGCAGGGACTGAGGCGGTCTACAACTCGCTCGAAGAATTCTCGGCTGCGGTGCATCGTGGTGCTGTGCATCCCGAGGACGAGATCTTTCACACCCGGGCCAATCGCTGGCTCGACGTGAAGAGTCATCCGCATTACCGTAGCGCGCTGGACTGGTCCGGCCCGATGTCGGCTCCCGCTGCACCGGCTCCGACACCTCCCCCGCCCCCGATGCGGCGGGCGCCGGCCCCGATGCCGGCAGCCACATCCTCCTCCCGGGTGCAGGTCTTCGAGCGGCCCCAGGTGAGGACCACACCCCAGACCACACTCCGCCCACAGCTTCAAGCGGCGCCCGCGCCCAAGCTGCAGGCACCGGCGGGCGTGACTCCCGCTGCTCCCGCATCAGCACCCAAACCGGCTCAGCCGAGCGGTCCGCCGGCCAAGAGTCGGGAACTGACTTTCGTCAGTTTGGGCGACGCGAGTCCGATTCGCGGCACCGCGACCGTCGCGGAGCCGCCCAGGGAATCCGCCCCCCCCGCCGCTCAGCCTGACAGGGCCGGAACGGAAGTCGAGTTCCTGGTCATGGACGGCGGCATCGAATCGCCGGTGCGCTCTTCCACCGGCCATCGGACGATTCCGGAAGACCTCGACCTGCTGTTTGATGCGCCGATCGAAAACACCGAGCAGCCGACGGGTGGTCGGGTGAGCACGGGCAAGGCACCAAAAATTGCGGCCGTCCCGGCCCGCCCGCCAGCGAGAGCGGAGGCCGTTCCCGCCCAACCGGTATTGAGAATCGAGGCGACCCCCGCACCAGCGGCGGTGAAGCTGCCCGCGCCCACTGCACCGGCCGCGCCCAAAGTCGAGGCCCGCGTGTCTGCACCGGCCTCAGTTCCAACCCCGATCCCCCCGACGGCGCCATCCCCCCCGCCAGCTCCACGTGTGATCACGGCGGAGGACCTCGCCATTCCCGGTGGACCGCTCGCGGCCAGGGCTGAGGACTTCCCAGCCGAACCGCTGACTCCGGTCGCCCCCCGTGCGCCGAAGTCGCATGGGTTGATGATCGTCGGCATCGTCGCCTCGCTGGCGGTCAGCGGCGGGCTGCTGGCCTGGCATCCGTGGAGTGGTGGCAGTGCAACCACCGCCGTGGCGGCGGAATCCGTCCCCGCTGCCCCGGGCGCGATCCCCACCCAGGGCCAGGTGACGGGCAAGTCTGCGAACCCTGCCCCGGTGACCGGGGGACCATTCGTCTCGGCGCCAGGCAAGCCGACGACACTGGCCCGGGTCGACTCCCTCGTCACCAGGCCAGAGGAGGAGACGGTGATCGCCGCCATCAAGCCCAACTTCTCCGGAGTGGTGGACGTGGGCACGGCCGACCTGGGACTCGGCGGGGATGTCCGTGCGGCCGCTGCCGTGTCCGCGATCTCGCCGGCGGAGCTGACCCGTCGCCTCGAGTCCAGCGAGCGTCAGGCCGAACAGGAACTGCAGTCGCGACTTTCCGCGGCAGGCTTTCGCGGGGTCTTCGCCGGGGACCGTCTGGCGACGAACGACGGTGTCGCCGGCGCCCGTACCGCCTGGGCTGCTGGCGCGGATGCGATCCGCCAGTTCCGCGCGCGCGTCGCGCGGCTCGAGCAGGCATATGCCGATAGCGTGCTGGGCTCTCAACGGGCGCAGAAATGGACCGGCGGAGAGATGCAGAGCTTTGCTTCGCACCAGAGTCCGGCGGAACCGGCGGATGTCGCCCAGCTCAGCGACCTGATGATGAGTCAGGTGGGCGAAGCCCTGGAAATCCTGGCTGCGCTCGACGGGCAGTACGAGTACAAGTCCGGGGTGATCACCTTCCGCACCCCCGCCTCCG
This sequence comes from Gemmatimonadota bacterium, assembly GCA_031413355.1. Classification (GTDB taxonomy): domain Bacteria; phylum Gemmatimonadota; class Gemmatimonadetes; order Gemmatimonadales; family GWC2-71-9; genus JADJOM01. Next base: position 7,188 of record JANOFA010001025.1, read on the forward strand.
CTACCCGGTTTACCGGGATTCGCGGGTGGGTCGATCAGCGGATGCAGACCTGGCAGGCTATTCCGGAAAGGGCGCGGTCCCGCTCCATCAGCGCCATCCTGCGCGCCCTGGGCGACGGACTCCCCACCGTCCGGTAACAGTGTCCTCGGAGGGCTGCGGGCGGGCGCGTGATCCTTCACGCTGCCCGCCCGCGTTGCGTTTCCCAGTGCACCATCGCAACCTCAGGCGAGGTGGCTGCGTACGAGCCCCGTCCCCCTCATCCCTGAGGCGTCATGCGTCGCTCCTGGTTTTTCACGTTCCTTGCCCTCCCGCTCCTCTCGCCCTCGCTGAGGGTGCAGGAATACGAGATTCCACGCGCCGGAAACTTCCCGCATGACCCCGCTGTGGATCGCTCCGGGATCGTCTGGTACACCGACCAGACCAACAGCACGATCGGCCGGCTCGACCCGGAGTCGGGTGAGATCATCGACTTCCCGACACCAACCGAAGGGTCCGGCCCGCACGGACTTGATGTCGCCGACGATGGCAGCATCTGGTACACCGCTCAGCGCATCGGGGCGCTGGGCCGACTCGATCCCGCCTCCGGCGTGATCAGCGAGTTCCCCCTGCCCGCCACCGCACGGAATCCACATACACCGCTGGTGCATCGCGGACTCATCTGGTTCACCGATGCGAACAACAACAGTTATGGCCGGTTCGACCCCGCCACGGGCAGAGCTGAGGTATGGATCGCTCCAACGGAGCGCTCCATCCCCTACGGCCTCACCGCCGCGCCCGACGGCATGCTGTGGATTGCGCTCCTGGGTACCAACAAGCTCGGCCAGGTCGACCCCGCGACGGGCATGATGCGGGAATACCTGCTGCCCGATCCCGGCGCCCGTCCGCGGCGGCTGGCGGTCGCCGCGGATGGGGTGGTGTGGTATACCGACTACGCCCGGAGCTTCCTCGGCGCACTCGATCCCCGCACCGCTGCGGTGCGCGAATGGGCTTCTCCCACTCCGGCCAGTGGTCCCTATGGCATCGCGATCGGTACTGACGGCCGCATCTGGTACAACGAGGCTCGCAGCAACCTGATGGTGGCCTTCAACCCCGTCACCGCCCGGATGGAGACGGTGACCATCCCGACGCCGGGCTGCGTGGTACGCCATATGGTGGTCGACCGGACACGGAAGCGACTCTGGCTGGCGCTGAGCGGTACCGGTCGGATTGGGCGGCTCGATCTCTGATCGCCGCGCGCTTCGCCGTTTTCCACAGTCGTCCACAGTGTCCACACTTTGCGCTCGTCAAGTGCGACTGCAGATGACTTGACGGTCGGGTACGCAACGCGGATCTTCTGCCCTCCCGGATCACTCATCCCTGAGCGCACAGATTCCTCAATGCCTTCGGCCCTTAGCAATTCCCTCGATCCCTTCCAGTGCACCTTCTATCCGGTGCAGGTGCTCGTGGTGGATGACGACGTCACCACCCGGGCGGCGATGCGCCGGGTCCTGGAGCAGCAGGGCTACAGCGTGATCGTGGCGGAGGACGCCTTTGATGCGCTACGTGTCCTGCAAAGCACTCATGTGCCGGTGGACCTGCTGGTGACTGACGTGCAGATGCCTGGGATGCGAGGGGACACGCTGGCTCGCCGGGTGCGAGAGTCGTGGCCTGACCTGCCGGTGTTGTTTGTCTCCGGCGAGCCAAGTTTTGCGACGCTGCCGGAACAGATCCCGGGGCAGGTGCGCTTCCTTGAGAAGCCGTTCCTCCCCGGGGAGCTGATTGAACAGGTGCAGAGCCTGCTCGGACTGCCACCGGTGGACGCGCCCGACAGCATGCGACCGGTCGCCGGCTTCGGTCACTGACGCCGGCCGAATTGACTGAATGCTGAGGCGGGGCGCCCGGGTGGGCGCCCCGCCTTGCCGTTGTGGCTTCAGGCGCAAGCGCTTACGGCCGCACGAACAGCGTCGCCCAGTCGCGTCCAGCCATCACCACGAACTTGAGGTAGAGCGTGGTGGTGCCGGCATCGTAGTAGAAGCGGTCGCCGGCGGTGCTCGCATCGAGCGCGGCCTTGCTGGCCGCGGCGCTCATCGGGTTGCCGCCATAGTAGTCCCGGATGATCTGGGACGGAGCTGCAGCATAGGGCACCGCAAGCGACACCACATCACCGGCAGTCGCACTGTTCAGGTAGAAATTCGGGCTCGCCGGCGTGGCGGCGGTCCACTGCACGGAGTACGTCCGACCGGGGATCGCCGTCAGGGACCCGTGGGTCGTTCCGCCACCTGTGCCGGTGATCTGCAGCCCGACGGCATCATCCCGCTGGATCGTGGCCGGCGTGACCGCCTCTCCTGTGCTGGAATTGAAGGAGAGCTTGACGAAGCGGTTGCTGCAGATGTGCGCGTTCCAGCTGCTGCGGAAGGTGCATGCGCCGGTCACCAGGATGGGACTGTTGGCCACAACCCAGCGTCCGGCCGTGCCGGTGATGTCCCCGTTCTGGTCAAGGAATGCGGCGGCCTTATCGCCGTCCTTGTCCGCCAGCGGGTTCTCAAGATACGCCTCGTTCGCGTTCACGAAGGTCATCCGCCCGCCGAAATTGAGCGGGTCGATCGGGAAGGCATTGGTCCGGTTGTAGCCGAGCGCGCTCGCCGGAACCGTGGTAGCGGCGGTGTAGTTGACGAACGTGACCTGATCGGCCCAGACGCGGCCGTCATAGAACTCATAGCCCCGCAGGACATTGCTCGACGGCAGCGTGGCGATCGAGCCCGACTGGCCGATGAACAGGGTGTTGATGACTCGCGTGTTGGAGGCGGCGAAGGTGGCGCCGATGGCGTTATCGGCAAGCACCGAGTTCGAGAGGGTCAGGGAATCGCCCCGGA